>NZ_LZGV01000026.1:0-8658 GCF_001690265.1 Gilliamella sp. HK2 | reverse complement strand
TAGTTACTTTTTTCGAAAAATTAGTTAATTTCTTGCATATATGTTATATAAAAACTATTATTTTCTACCGAAAAAAAATAGTTTCAAAATATTGATCAACAGTATAATGGGCATGAATTGGTAATGATCTATATATTTTTTTACAATAGATAAAAAATCATCTTTTCTTCCATGTTGTAATTTTGGATTTTGCAATTCAATAAGAACAACAGTTAACAAAACTAAATCATACCCATCCAATATATAATATTTTGACCTATTCAATCTAAAATAAATTGCCTTTCTTATACCAACAATTCTTTTCATCTGTCGATATAATCTACCGTATAATTCACATTCAGGTAAAAACGGGTTGTACTCCGATTTTACCTTTACGTGGCGTTTAATTAATATTTACAAATTATATGCGTTTATTTTTCGATAATAACAGATTATTGGAGTGGTGTAAAAGCCGTTGGTGGATAAAATTACATCATGATTTCATGATGCTTTTTTAATATTAATAAGTTATATTAATAAGTTATGTTAGTTAGACGAGTATGAGGCTATCAGTGAAAAGCTTTGTGAAATGAGGATAAGTAAACTTACCATTTCCTGGTGCACGCCTATATTTGGTAATTGAATTTCCATTTTTATTGAAACGTAGTTTTATTCCCTAAACGTTCTTTATAATTCTTATAAAATCACGCTAAATCAATTGATAATAACTTAAATAAATTACCATAAGATAGCCGATAAATCAAAGATCCTCAAAAAAGCTATTTTATGGCATAATGTGCGCTAAATCACATTTTATAGGTTTCGCTTAAAGGCTAATTATTGCTTTTGAGCAAAACGCATTTTAAAGAGAGTAAATTTTAGTGTTAAGTACAAATAACATCACAATGCAATTTGGCAGTAAGCCATTATTTGAAAACATTTCGGTTAAATTTGGTAACGGTAATCGCTATGGGCTTATCGGTGCTAATGGCTGTGGTAAATCGACCTTTATGAAAATTATTGGTGGTGATCTAGTGCCGACATCGGGTAATGTATCGCTCGATCCACATGAAAGATTAGGTAAATTACGCCAAGATCAGTTTGCTTTTGAAGATTTTACCGTACTTGATACCGTCATTATGGGGCATACCGAATTATGGCAAATCAAACAAGAACGCGATCGTATTTACTCGCTCCCAGAAATGAGCGAAGAAGACGGGTTTAAAGTGGCTGATTTAGAAATTCAATATGCTGAAATGGATGGTTATAGCGCTGAGTCTCGTGCTGGCGAATTATTATTAGGTGTTGGTATCCCCATTGAGCAACATTACGGGCTAATGAGCGAAATTGCGCCGGGTTGGAAGTTACGGGTATTGTTAGCGCAAGCCCTATTTTCAAATCCGGATATCCTATTACTTGATGAACCAACCAATAACTTAGATATTGATACGATCCGTTGGCTTGAGGAGACACTAAATCAACGCGAAAGTACGATGATTATTATTTCGCATGACCGCCATTTTTTAAATATGGTTTGTACCCATATGGCCGATTTGGACTATGGTGAATTGCGTGTCTATCCTGGTAATTACGACGATTATATGACCGCGTCAACTCAAGCCAGAGAGCGCTTATTAGCTGACAATGCCAAAAAGAAAGCACAAATAAGTGAATTGCAATCGTTTGTAAGTCGTTTTAGTGCCAATGCTTCTAAATCCAAGCAAGCGACATCACGCGCCAGACAAATTGAAAAAATCAAACTTGAAGAAGTCAAAGCTTCCAGTCGTCAAAACCCATTTATTCGCTTTGAACAGGATAAAAAGCTGTTTCGCAATGCCCTTGTTGTTGAAAATCTGACGAAAGGTTTTGACAACGGCCCACTATTTAAAAATCTTAAATTAATGGTTGAAGTAGGCGAGAAAGTCGCAATTTTAGGGACTAACGGTATCGGTAAAACCACCCTACTAAAAACCTTAATGGGCGAACTGACACCAGAACAAGGCGAGATCAAATGGTCAGAAAATGCCAATATTGGTTATTACGCGCAAGATCATGAATATGAATTTGATGAAGACTTAACCGTATTTGACTGGATGAGTCAATGGAAGCAACCCACCGACGATGAGCAAGCGGTACGTAGTATTTTAGGGCGTTTATTATTTTCGCAAGATGATATTAAAAAACAAGTTAAAGTCCTATCTGGTGGTGAAAAGGGACGCATGTTATTTGGTAAATTGATGATGCAACGCCCGAATATTATTGTCATGGATGAGCCAACAAACCATCTTGATATGGAATCAATTGAATCACTCAATATGGCATTAGAGCTTTATCAGGGCACACTATTTTTTGTTTCACACGACCGTGAATTTGTAAGTTCCTTAGCGACTCGAATTGTTGAAATTACACCTGAAAAAGTGAACGATTATACGGGTAATTATGAAGATTATCTGCGTAGTCAAGGAATTGAATCATAGCCATTAATAAAAATAGCCACTAAATGTGGCTATTCAGATTGATGACAAACCTCGATATAATTCGGGGTTTATTTTTTTATTTAAACCATAAATAGGATTTTTAATTTGGATTTTATTAAATAAATTAAAAAATAGCCTAAAAAAACGTAACAAAAATAACTTTATCGCTATTTTCTTGATATTTTGAGCCGTTGCGGCCAATAAACACTGCATTTGAACCTGTGCTCTATCGTTTCTTTTCGCCGAGCATAGACTTTTTTACCCCACTGACTTAAATGAATCTCGTTGGCTTTTTCTTTATCTGCTTCCCAGATATGCCGTGTGATGACTTTCTGTGTATTTTTACTCTGTGTACACTGTGACAATAACGGACAGATTTTGCAGGTTGTTGCATCAGAATGACAATGACGATAACATTCCCTGCTAGTAGTTTTATATATTAATGTTTGCCCGTTTGGGCAAGTATAAGTATCGTTTTGACGGTTATAGATAAACTGCTTTTTTCTGATGGGATTCGCACCATGGGTGGGGCGACGATAACCCAACACCGGATATATCTGCTCTGCCAGCAGTAAATGGCAAATGGGAGCCGTAAAATAACCCGCATCAAGACCGACACCAACCGGATTAAAGCCAAACCGCTCTAGCTGGCGTTTTAATCGAGCCATATAAGGCTGGGGATCATGGATATTTCCGGCTGTGACATAGGTATCGGTAATTAAATTATGTTTGCCATCAACCGTTCGGTGATCTAAGTAGAAGAATCCTTTAGGCTTGTCTTCCCGATGCATAAAGCCACTATCCGAATCTGTTGTACTGACTTTAACATCCTTGTATTTCTCTACCGTCGATGGCTTTAAGGCTTTTTTCCGTTTAATTCTCTTTCTGCGTTGATGGCTTGATTAAGCGCATCAATATATTGACTGGGCTCAACAATATTATCAAAAATCTATTGATAGATTTCACTGTCATTAAACCGACGGCGACGATTTTGGCTGAGTGTTGAGGCTTCAATCACTTTTTCGGTTAATCCCATTCCAGAAACCAGCGATAAGCTAAATTGACCAGAATTTCCTGAACTAGACGACGTTCACTGGGGATACCGAAAAGATACCCCAATAGCATGATTTTAAACAGTCTGACCGGATCTTCTGCCGGCGACCGTTATTAAGGCAATAAAGTGGTGCTACCGCTTCTCGAATAAATTCAAAATCAATGACTTTAGCTATTTTACGAACAAGATGATTTTGAGGGACAAGCGCATCTAGCGAGATTTGCTCTATTTTTTTCTGGTGTCGCTGGAGTTGGTTTTTTTAGCATAGAAGAATTCCTCTTATAATGGACTCCTCTCTATTAGATCAAAGAACTCGCCAAAAAACGAGCTCTTTGTCATCAATCTGAAATTTATAAATAAATTTTTACTTAACATACAATTCAGATGTATCTAATTTAAATTCATCATAAATATCAAGTTTTTTCATAATATGCGCTAAAACTTGATTAATAGTTCGCATTCCAACTAATAACTCATCCATATAAATATCTGGATGTATCGGGATGAATTGTAGTCTAAGCTTTCCTTTTCTGCTTTACAGCCCAATTCATCGTTTGAATCATAAACTAAATTAAGAAGTTCTGCCCTTAATGGCACACCAGCCTTAAATGCATTTTCTTTCACGAAATTCAACCAATTAACATAATCATTATTAACTTGATACTTAAACATTTTGATATTTATTGAGAAAAAGCATATCTCTACTGAACAAATGAAAGCCCCAAAAGCCCACAATGTACGCTTATCCAATGAAACTTTAAGGTTATTAGCACAAAAACTACTAGGGAGTAATAGTGAATATGTGTCTCCTAACCGTATTAAACATGATGAACCACTTAATCCCCAAAAAACTAACGCCGCAAGCGTATAGGCTACAGAGGTCAGCTAGTAGCACATGGCTTACGCTCTATTAACAATAAAAACAAAGTAAGACTAGCCTATAACGCTCAACTTATATAGCGCAATTCAAAGAATTAATGATTTGGCGTGGAAAAAACGGGTTTATAAAAATTAGATATGAGCGTTAATAAAGCCCCTATATAGGGCTATTTATTCATAGTTATACTTTTTTTTTCAAAAATTCTAGCTGTTTTTCACTTAAAATAACTTGCTCTTTTGATAGGTAATCAGTATTTGTTTCAATTATAGTTACTTTTTGTGTACTACCATTTTTATATGATATCCTAACTAAGCGAGAAAATGCACCTTGATTAATCCATAAATCCTCATAAGTATTAATTCTCGCTTCATAGAAAAAGCAAAACTTTAATTTTCGTTGTTTATTATAACTTTTACTTGGCAAATAGTTTATTAGGGTTACATAAACATAGGGTAAGAGTTGAGGATTAAGATTTGTATATTCGTAAATATTGAGTTTTTTTGCTTCATTAAGAATTGACAAAAACTCTGAAAAGTCAAAGAATGGAATAATTTCTTTCAACCTTTCCCAAATTTTACCTATATTTTCTTTAGCAAAATTAAGGTTTTTTTGTCGTATTTCTGCGTTTTGTTTTGTTATTGGCAAGTTACCGTAGGATCTTTTATTTGCTTCTTTTGTTGGGCAATAATATTCATCATTGTGATAAAAATGCCCATCATCCTTTTGTTTTCCTGCTCTGACTTTCAGACGCCTTTCACAAACAGGACAGCGAGCACCTGGCGCATCATTAGGTTTTTGAAAATTATGATCTAATGCAAATTTTAGGTATTCCGTATAAGAAATTAGCTTATTATCATATGGATGTAATGCACTAAACATTTTATTCTCCTTGTTATATTAAGCTCTTTTAAATTCTGAAATGGCAACATATATTCAATCAAAAAATTAAGAGCTGTCTGTTTTTTAAACTCAACTGTAGGCAAGTAGCCTAACGACGAATATAACTCTGTTATTATTATACCAATATGCATATGCAGAAAAAGAATGTTATAACTCCATAGTCGAGATGAGGAATTGACCTTTATAAACTCCGTTTAATCGTTTTAAATGTCGCTTCCACCACCGCTATAGGTAAATAACAATAAAAAAGAGCTTAATCCTATTAAGTCATTTTATTATATCGGCTTATTTATTAATAGCTAAGTTTATTTCTCTGCTTCAACTATATTAAATACAGGTGGAATTGTTAACTTAATCGAATAACATTGCGCATTGTTTTTTCTGATATAAACAACGTCCTTGGCATGGATATTCATATTATTTGATGATAGCGCAAAATTTTTATACGGTATGCGTATCATGTTTAATTACGAAAAATCATTAAAAAATACATTATATATTTTAGTGTGTTATAAATGATAAGTGCACTAATTATTGGCTCTATTCGCTTTCACCGATAGAGCCAAAAAATATTAATTAACTATCACACGACCATTTAAAGGCTGAATTGGACGGTTGTTATCATGATGTATGATTGAGTGGAATTTTTCAATTTGTTTGGCAGATGCGCTACTTTCTTGTTCTAAAATAATCCATCTCACACCTTCCGTACAAGGCGGTGTTGTTAGTGAGCCGCTAAAGCGGTAAAAATCTAATCTATTTGGCAATAATGCCTTAATATTAACCGACTGGCTTAATGTCGCAGTGTTTCCTACTTGTGTCGGAATATGTTGCCAAGCTTTAGCTAATTCGGGGTTAGATTTTCCCCTATTAAACATAAGACCAACAACCGTTAAGTCACCATTGTCATTTTTATAAACAAAGTGAGCTTCCATCGGAAAGGGTTTACTTTTAATCATATTTTCGCTTGGTGCATGAAAATGGAATTGTTGTAACGTAAAGATTTCATTATCAATTTCTAAGGTATTACCTTCGTTAACATTGATTTGAATGGTATGGCCGTTGTTGATGATTTCTTGCTTGCTGGGTTTAAACGCCAGTTTAAGTTTATCATGATGGGTTTTTAGTGCATGTTCAATATTGATCGGCGATTGATTTTTGCCGTTTTCACAGGTTGAAAATTCAGGTGAAAGTTTTCCCCAATTTTCGGGTTTAAATTCGCCTTCATAATCCCAATGCGGAGCAGGCTCTACAGCAGCACAAGATAAACTGGTTGCCATTAAGGCTGCAATAATTACATTAAATTTCATGTTGATTTTACGTTAGAAAGTTGTTTATTGGAGACCAAATTATACGCCACAAAAAACCACCTTACTACAATCACACATCATCACTTTTTGATATTTTTATAAAAAATATCGTTTGACATTTATACAAAAAAAAACAGCTAAAAAATAGCTGTTTTTTTTGATACTAATTTTACTCAATTTTTATTATGATAATGTCTAATTGTTTATGTTGAGTAACTCTTCATAGCTTAGGCATCGTCAGTCGGGGAAGTGCTTTTTGATTTTCCGTCACTAAAGCGCAAAGCTCGCAGCTCTGCCTGCCCTCCCAAACTGACGCGGGGATGTTCTTTGATAACTTAACCAACTACAGTCATATAAGTATCACTGCGCCTTAATGATTCAGAACTAAAGCTAAGGTGCGGTGCAAATAACACTGAAACTGTCACTGTCGTCGCCCCTGTCGTAGTATACTTCATAGTACTCACCTTCGACGGCAACCTTGCTGCCATAGTCAGAATCTACACAAAAGTAGTTAGTCTGGAAAACTTCATCAGGGTAATAACTTAAGTAGCCCCACTCGGGTAAAAAGCCTGCTCCTATTTGACGCTGGAAATAATTACCACTTGATGACGGCGTGGCACCCTCTATGCCTTCTAAGCATGGAAACCATTTATCCTTACCACATTTCGCATTGGTTAAATCTCTGACTCGTGACAAACGATACCCCAAACTACTACACCACGATGATTGTTTAGAATAGCTCCTATTTTTATTACCTCGATTGATAAACCACTTCTGCAATACAAAACCGTACTTAATCACCACATTACCACTTTTATCCCTACCCTCTAATTCAAAGGTCTGCGGTAAAATAGGTCTACGAAGTGGACTAGGATTATCTGACTGTATTTGCGCATCACTCGCTCTAGGACCATTTAATGTCACCCGCGTTACATACTGAGATTTATCATCAATCCATGAATCGTATTCTATTACTCCCCATGCGCTTGTAAATGAGCCCGAACGTGGCTGTATCCAACTCACAGTAGCCGTTATTCCACCACGAGTAACAGGTGACCAGGTCAATTGACTTGCATCCACCCCACCTATATCTAAATCAAAATACAATCCATCAGCACCTGTTGTCGGAAAATTAAGACTATAAGATGATAGATTTATTGACTGAGTAAGAAAACCCTTATCAGAATTCCATATGCTAGCAGGTCCTGCCACTTCATAGTCACCAAAGTAAAGATTCGGCCTTGCGTAACAAACTTTAGGCTGTGAATTTGGATTGATATAATACGTCACCGTACTACCCCCAAAAGTTCTGCTATTCGGTATACCATACTGGGTAGTTAAATTACCATCTGTACTACTTAATGTTACCTTATAAGGTGCACTACATATATCTAATGTATCACTACGGCTTACTGTAATGCCATTCTTATCAGTAAAACTCACCGATAAACTTCCCATTGCAGTCACCCCATTAGTACCCTGACCATCTCCATCATCATCTCCCCAATAATTATACGGCGCTCGAATAAGTGCATCTAATCCTATTGAGTTGGTTGACGGTGGTAGCAACATCCCTATATCACTAAAGGTATTTCCATTTATTAGCCTTATTGGATTTGTTGCACTTGATGTATTGGTTGATGGCGTAACCGTTGTACCATCTGGCAAGGTAATAAACAATAACGCGTCAGTGGTTGTCGCTTTAGTTTGGCCTCCATCAAACGTTAAATACGGGGCACTACCTTGAATCACTTGGTTAGTATGTGCCGTTAATGCTTGCGAACCTTGCGAATACGGCAATAACAATACTGGCGCTAATGCCAACGGGATTTTTTTAAATAATTCGGTGGATAATTTTGATGATATAAACGAGGTAAGTGTAAAAAACCAGCTAATGCGATTATTGGATAAATTTAAGGCATAGGCTCGCCATGTCTGTTGTCTGTTGTCTGTTGTCTGTTGTCTGTTGTCTGTTGTCTGTTGTCTGTTGTCTGTTGTCTGTTGTCTGTTGTCTGTTGTCTGTTGTCTGTTGTCTGTTGTCTGTTGTCTGTTGTCTGT
>NZ_LZGV01000025.1:0-12331 GCF_001690265.1 Gilliamella sp. HK2 | reverse complement strand
AATGATTGGGTGAGGAAGGAAACAGGCAAGTAAAACAAGCCCATTTCCCTACTCTAACAATTTTACCATGTGACAGAGAAGTAGAATTTATTTGGTAACCTGAATAATTCTTCTCTCCGTTCACGACAGAAGAAATTATTCACAACAAACCAAGTAGATTTCTGCTTATTTCTGTTACGACAGGAGTAAGTATGAAAGAGTACACTAAGTTTAACCAAAAAGTTAAAAGTAGTCCAGCTCCAGCGACTCCTGACATGAATGAGCTATGGCACACTATAGATTGGGTCAAAGCAACAAAACATGTTAAAGGGTTGCAGGTACGGATTGCGAAGGCAACAATTGAAGGTGACTACCGTAAGATTAAACGCTTACAAAGGTTACTAACACGCTCAACGTACGCCAAGCAATTGGCAGTGCGAAGGGTGACGGAAAACAGAGGTAAAAGAACGGCGGGCGTTGACAAAGTAACATGGTCAACACCAAAGAGTAAATGGGAAGCGATTGCAACGCTAACAAGTAAAGGATATAAACCCATGCCGTTAAGGCGAGTTTATATTCCCAAGTCTGACGGAAAGAAGCGCCCTTTGGGTATTCCGACCATGAAAGACAGAGCAATGCAAGCGCTATACTTATTTGCTTTACAGCCTGTTGCTGAAACTACAGCAGATAAAAACTCATATGGATTTCGCATCAACCGCTCAACGGCGGATGCGATTAGTCACGTGCATAAGATATTCTCACGCAAAGGGAGTCAAATGAGACAAACGGCTCAATGGGTATTAGATGCCGACATACAGGGTTGTTTTGACCATATAAGCCATGATTGGTTAATTGAAAATATTCCGATGAATAAGCGGATATTAGCAAAATGGTTAAAATCGGGTGTAGTGGACATGGGACAGGTCAAGCGGACGGAGGAAGGTACACCACAAGGGGGTATTATTTCACCGACTTTGGCGAACATGGCACTGGATGGTATGGACGAACTATTAACGAAACACTTCGGTGTAGTAGGAAATAGACAACGGCGAGCCAATAAGGTGTATATGGTTCGATATGCGGACGATTTTATTATATCTGGAAGTTCGAAAGAATTACTGGAAAATGAAGTTATACCAGTAATGCGTGAATTTTTGAAAGAGAGAGGACTAACCTTATCTGAAAGAAAGACGCGCATTGTTAATATCGAGCAAGGATTTGATTTCTTAGGGTGGACAGTAAAATCATTTAAAGGCAAATTGTTGATTAAACCAAGCAAAAAGAATGTGAAAGCATTTTATCGCAAGGTAAAAGAGACAATAAGTGCAATGAAGATGGTTAAGCAGGACATACTAATAGCAAAATTAAATCCAATGTTAAGGGGATGGGCTAACTATCACCGTAGCATTGTTGCTAAAGAAACGTACAGTAAAGTAGACCATTTAGTCTGGCGAGCGATTTGGCGATGGTGTTGTCGAAGACACAGTAACAGACGGAAACGATTTGTAAAAGAGAAATATTTTACAAGGATACAAAACAGGGACTGGATATTTGGCACACACACAATAAATCGACATGGTGAAAAGAAATGGATGGAATTACTGCTGTGCAGTAAGACAGAAATTAAACGTCATGTAAAGGTGAAATCGGAATACAATCCGTTTCTACCTGAATGGGAATTATACGGCGAAACGCTATACCAAAAACGGATGTACGAAGATTATTCGCACAGAAGTCAATGGCAAAGGCTGTATAAAGAACAAAAAGGGCGTTGTGGATTATGTCAGTTACCTATCACAAAAGAGACAGGTTGGCATGACCATCATATTATATACCGTGTACATGGGGGAGATAATAAGCTGGAAAACAGAATATTATTACACCCTGTATGTCATACTAAAGTTCATGCGCTAAAGTTAGACGTATTGAAACCGACTTAGCAATAAGTTAATAGAAAGGCTTGAGCTGTATGCGGAGAAATTCGCTCGTACAGTTCTTAGGGGGCGGCGACACAGTAATGTGTCGTTGCTACCCGACCTAGAATACTCTTTTACAAAAAAAAACCATATAAGAATACAGTAAAAATATTAATATAAATCAATATTATAATCGAATTGTGCTTGATTTGATTACCTAACCAATTTATTCGCCGCAAATGAACAAATAGGAATAATTTCTCGATTTTCCTGCCGGAGACGTTTTACCACTAACTCTAATAAATTATCAGCGATACCTTGCCCTCGATATTTTGGATCGGTATAAGTATGATTAATAGTCGCTTTATCTTTTCCCACTCTTGTAAATGTCATTTCAGCGATTTCTTTATTATTAGTATCACAAACATAAAAGCGATTGCTTTCTTCTAAAAAACGTAATGACATAAAATTACCCGCATAATATGTGTAATTAATTGATTATAAATTACATCCATACTTAATAAAATCCAAGAATTTTTTATAATAACTGAAATCTATTACAGGAAAACATGTAGAGAAAAAAATAGGTGACTGTTTTAAGATTTTATCTTTAACAGCTCACCTATAGCAAAACAGAATGATATTAATTAATGTAGATTATGCTTTAGTTGCACAATAAACGATTTAAAATAATCGTTTAGCAGTATTATATAGATCAATATCAAATGGGCGTTTCATATTATTGATAGCATCAACAATATTATGATGCACTAATTTATTATTTTGTACACCTACGCTTCTACCTGCCTCACCTTGTAACAATAATTCAACGGCATAAGCTCCCATACGAGAACCTAAAATACGATCATAAGGAACCGGTGAACCGCCTCGTTGAACATGCCCTAATACTGTTGCCCGTGTTTCGTGATGGACTGCTGCTTCAATGTCTGCAGCAAGTTGCTTAACATCACACATATGCTCGGTAACAGTCACAATCGCATGTTTTTTACCTTTAGCAAAGCCGAGTTTAATCTCTTCGATTAGATCTTCTTTAGTATATGAAACCTCAGGAATAATCATAAACTCACATCCACCGGCAACTGAGGCATTTAAGGTTAGATCGCCACAGTCTCGTCCCATAATTTCAATTACTGAAATTCGGTTATGTGAAGAACAAGTATCGCGTAATCTATCAATAGCTTCAACAGCAGTGCTAAGCGCAGTAAAATAACCAATAGTATAATCAGTGCCACGAATATCATTATCAATAGTACCTGGTAAACCAATACATGGGAAACCTTCTTCAGTCAATCGCATTGCCCCCATATAAGAACCATCACCACCAATAACAACTAAAGCATCAATTTGATGCTTTTTCAAATTAGCAATGCCCTTTTGTCTTACTGCTTTATCTTTAAATTCTGGAAATCTAGCCGAACCAAGAAATGTGCCACCACGAGTAATGATATCTGACACACTTGAACGTTCTAGTTGAACAATGCGATCTTCACAAAGCCCCATATAACCATCATAGATACCAAAAACATCTAGCCCTTCTGCCAATGCAGTTCTAACTACACCACGAATAGCTGCGTTCATTCCTGGAGCATCGCCACCACTGGTTAAAATACCTATTTTTTTTATCATATTAAATAACTCCAATTTATTAACTTTTCGTTATTATAGAGTCTTAACAGATATCTAACAATAGACAATAAAAGCTATTTCTGATTAATTTTTCTACTTTTTCATTTCAGCAGGCACAACAGAAACTGGGTCTTGATGAATAATTACTGTTGCAGGTGAAAATTCTTCTGCAATATATTTTTCAATAGCATCCGCAATAGCATGAGCTTTAATTAAAGGCATGTCATCATCGAGTTCAAGGTGTAATTGAATAAATTTTATAGGTCCTGCTTGTCGTGTTTTTAGATCATGAAAACCTAGAACATCAGGGTATGAAGAAATAATTTCAGCAATTCGTACATTATCGCTATCAGGCAAAGCGCGATCCAACAGATCTTGGATAGCATGATAAGCAATATGGTAAGCATTATAACAAATATATAAAGCAATCAAGGCTGCAAAGGCAGCATCTGCATAAGTAAGTCCATACCAACTTAAGCAAAGCGCAATGATAACAGCAATATTCATCAACATGTCGGAGGAGTAATGTAGCATATCAGCCTGAATAGCATGACTATGAGTCATTTTTACAACTCGCCTTTGATATAAAACAAGGAAGCCTGTGATTACCGCTGAAACTGTCGAAACCATAATTCCTAATAAAGGGATTTGCAATTCGCTAGGATGAATAAAAGATCGAACACTAGAAAATAATAAAATTATCGCCGAGCCAATAATAAATGCGCTTTGCGACAATGCAGCCAAAGATTCAGCCTTGCCATGACCAAAAGTATGCTCATCATCAGCAGGTTTTAACGCATAGCGAACTAAAAAAAAATTGAAACCAGATGCAAGTAAATCAATACTTGAATCCAGTAATGAAGCAAATAAACTTATTGAACCAGTTAACCAACACGTAATAAATTTAATTAAAATTAGAAAAATAGAGGTCAAAACGGCAATTAACGTTGCTCTTTTAACTAACTTTTCGTACAAATGTGAATTTGACATTTAGTACCTAATTTATTGATAAGACTCAATTCCCAATGGAAGAACTAACTGCTCGGCAACCTCAGCAGCCTTTGTTCGGCCTAACAATACATCGATAATTTTTAAAGCAAAATCAATAGAAGTCGCAGGACCTTGACTAGTAATAACGTTATTCGACTTGTCAAAATAAACCCTATCTGCTTTCCAATTTTTGAATGCACCTTTAGTAGTTGGGTAACCTGTCATATTAGCGTTAGGAAATAAATTATGATGTTGTAAAACCATAGCTGGCGAAGCACAAATTGCAGCAACAATACCACCATTTAAATGCGTTTGCTTTAATTTCTCAATCAATAATGGACAACCTCGAAAGTTTTCAGCTCCTTTTAACCCACCAGGCAACACCACTACGTCAAAATCGATGTATTGAATGTCTGAAAATACTTTTTGAGCCAAAATTGTTACGCCTCGAGAGCAGGCAATTTCACGAGAACTTGAAATGCTAGCTGTCGTAACATTAATTGCTGCTCGAGTTAATAAATCAATTGTTGTCACAGCTTCTGTTTCTTCACAACCGTCCGATAAAAACACCAATGCTTGTTTTGTCATTATTTTATTATCCTTTCAATATTGGCACCTAGTTTTCTTAATTTTGCTTCAATATTGTCATAGCCTCGATCAATATGATAAATACGATCAACGGTAGTTAGCCCCTCAGCTATACAACCCGCTAAAACTAAACTTGCTGAAGCTCGTAAGTCCGTTGCCATTACTTGTGTACCACCGAGTTTTTCGACACCATGAGTTATTAAGGTGTTACCTTCAATTTCTGCTCTGGCTCCCATACGAATTAATTCAGGCACATGCATAAACCGATTTTCAAAAATCGTTTCTTTAATGATCCCTGTGCCTTCAGCAACCATATTTAATAATGAAAATTGAGCTTGCATATCAGTAGGAAACCCTGGGTGAGGTGCGGTATGAATATTCACTGCTTTCGCTCTTTTTCCTTGCATATCTAAACACACCCAATCTTTACCAAATTCAATTTTAGCACCAGCTTCCTTCAGCTTAGAAAGCACAGCATCAAGCAAAGTGGGATCAGTATTACGACAAGTAATTTTACCTCTGGATATCGCAGCTGCCACTAAAAAAGTCCCTGTTTCAATGCGATCAGAAACTATCTCATGAACACCACCACCTAAGCGTTCAACACCTTCAATCTCAATACGCATAGTACCAGCACCTGTAATTTTGGCGCCTAGCATATTTAAAAATTTAGCTGTATCAACAATTTCAGGTTCACAAGCTGCATTTTCGATTATCGTTTTACCTTCCGCTAAAGTTGCTGCTGACATAACAGTAACGGTTGCACCAACACTTACTTTATCCATCACTATATGAGCACCTTTAAGCCGACCATTTACTGATGCTTTAACATAACCTTCATCAAGCGTGATAGTTGCACCTAATTGTTCAAGACCTGTAATATGAAGATCGACAGGCCTTGCTCCGATAGCGCAACCACCAGGCAATGAAACTTGTCCTTGCCCAAATCGTGCTACAAGTGGACCTAAAGCCCAAATTGAAGCTCGCATAGTTTTAACTAACTCATAAGGCGCACAATAGTTATTAAGATGACCCGCATCAAGATGAATAAAGTCATTTCGCTCACATTTTACACCTAGCTGACTTAGCAATTCCAAAGTCGTATCAATATCTCTCAACTTGGGAACATTTCTAAGTTCAACAGGCTTTTCAGCCAAAATGGCAGCAAATAAAATTGGCAGCGCAGCATTTTTTGCGCCAGAAATAACCACTTCACCGTTTAACGTGGTAGGGCCTTTTACGTGAAACTTTTCCATTATTAACTCTTATGCGTGATAAATTGGCAAACATTATAGAAGTTATTTACTAATAGATAAATGAATTTCATGAAAAAATTAAAGTGCTATTCTTTTCAAATCAACTAAAAGTACAGAAAATCAAACGCTATCAAAAATTTGATTTTTATTTGCGAATCTAATAATCATTACAATTAATCAATGATTGGCTCAGGCAAATTCCCACCTTTATTGGTATATACTGCATTCGTCATTATAATTTGAGTTATGCGATATAACCATTTAAAGATTTTATATTTCAATAATATCGTATTCAATCTGAGAAAAATATGTTTGATTCTCTCTCTAAAGTAGGGAAATACCTTGGTCAAACTGCAAAACTGATGGTGGGCACTTTTGGTTATGATAATTATGTTCAGCATATGAAGCTTACCCACCCAAAGCAACTCCCTATGTTTGATAAAGTTTTTTTAAAAAGCACTAGCAGGAAAAAGTCAATGGCAAAGGTGGTTTTAAATATTGCTAATAATTAAAAAGCTATAAGTAAAAGATTTTATTACTAATTCATTATTACCTGTAATCTTAATAACTTTCTTCGCTCAGGTAAGACAACACACCTTAATTATTTATTAAAACAACATAACCGTGATGAAAAGCCATTATTATCGAAAACGAATTTAGCTCAGTAAGCATTGATAGTAATTTGTTAAATATTAACACTAAAATTCAAATCGTTGAAATGACCAATGGCTGTATTTACTGTAGCGCGCAAGGAAAACTAACCGAAGCATGACATAAATTACACGTAAAACACTAAGCAGGGTGAATTACAATTTGATCGGTAGATTATCCTACCAACTGATCTTGCCAATCTGGGATCTGGCACCAATGATTCGAGCCGTTTTTATTGATGATCTAATTCGAGAAAAATCCAACTTGATCGATTATTACACTGGTAGATGCGCAACATATTTTAATAAATATCACATAGTTATTTCACAAATTGTTTTTTCAAATCGCATCATTTTTTAACTAAAACTGGTCGCATTAACGATGAATAAAAAACTGAAGTGATTCACCGAATTTATAAAATCCACCACAAAGCGACTATCTTTGAAGAAGTAAAAGAGCAAATCCCAAAATCACATTGGCTTGCTATACAGCGCTTTGATCAAAGTAATGAACTATATCAAGCATTAAAAAAACAGCATCAGGTCAATAACAAAATTAACATATTGAAAAAAATTATATTATATGATGAAACGGTATACATTCCTGAAACTTTTTGACAAGCTAGTTGGTATACAGAAAACGACATCTCTAATAGCCACATTGAATTTAATTTGCTAACATGAAAGCTTTTTTAACCGTGATAAAGCAAGCAGTACAATAACATGGATTATGATATCGCAATTATAGGGCTTGGGCCTGCAGGCAGCACGCTAGCTCGTTTACTTAGCCCGTCGTTCAAAGTCATTGCATTAGATAAAAAACATCAATCTACAGATGAAGGTTTTCATAAACCTTGTGGTGGATTATTAGCAGATGATGCACAAAAAGCTTTTGTTCGACAAAAGCTGAATTTACCCACTGATATTTTAACTAATCCTCAAATTTTTAGTGTCAAAACTTATGACTTACAAACAAAACTTGTTCGCAATTACCAACGAAGTTATGTGAGTTTTGATCGACACAAATTTGATCTATGGTTAAAATCACTGATACCGTCAAAAGTAACCGTTCTTCATAATACGCTTTGTAAAGAAGTAAGGCGCATTATTGATGGCTATCAAATCACTTATATTGATGAAAACAAAACCGAATATAATATCACAGCGCAATATGTAGTAGGTGCTGATGGTGCCAACTCGCTTGTCAGAAGAATGCGATATCCTCAGCATACAATAAGGCAATATGTAGCTATACAACAATGGTTTGTAGAACAGCACCCAAATCCATTTAATTCGTGCATTTTTGATAATCAAACGACAAATTGCTATGCTTGGAGCATTTCAAAAAATGGTTATTTTATTTTTGGTGGCGCTTTTCCTAAAAAAGCGGCAAATCAAAATTTTGAGCAATTAAAAGAAAAATTAACAGCTCAGGGGTTTATTTTTAGTAAACCAGTCAAAACAGAAAAGTGTTTAGTGGTTTACCCAAATCGGTTACGTGATTTTTATACTGGCAATGAAAACATATTTTTAATTGGCGAAGCTGCTGGATTTATCAGTGCTAGCTCTTTAGAAGGAATTAGTTATGCATTGGATAGTGCGGAAATTTTAAGTAAGATTTTAAACAGTAAACATCCGAAACCAAATAAATGTTATTATCAACGCACAATTCCACTACGTTTAAAACTCTATTGCAAAATTGTTAAAGCTAAATTATTAACGACGCCTTTCTGGCGTAAGTTGATCATGAAAAGTAAGATTCAACATATTAGGCAAATTGAATAACATAAAATAAACAAAAATATAATAATAAAAATAATAATGAAATAGATGAGGAAATATCAATTATGTTTGATGTACAAGATTTAATTCGTTTTAATCACGAATGGTCAGAAAAAATAGAGCAAGAAGATCCAGAATTTTTTAAACAACTTGCCATTGAACAAAATCCGAAATTTTTGTGGATCGGCTGCTCAGATAGTCGTGTTTCAGCAGAAAAGCTTATTAAGCTAAAACCGGGTGAATTATTTGTACATCGAAATGTCGGTAATCTTGTAATACACACTGATTTAAACTGTTTATCCGTTGTGCAATATGCTGTAGATGTCCTTAAAATCGAAGATATCATTGTTTGTGGTCATCTAGGTTGTGGGGGAATTCGAGATGCGGTTGAAAACCCAGATTTAGGACTAATTAACAACTGGCTGTTGCATATCCGCGATTTATGGTTTCGCAATAGCTCTTTACTAGGCGAATTCCCGCCCGAAATTCGTTTAGATGTACTATGTGAACTTAATGTGGTTGAACAAGTCTACAACCTTGGTCATTCTACAATTATTCAATCAGCATGGCAACGAGGGCAAAAAGTGAATTTACATGGTTGGGTTTATGGAATTCATAATGGTAAAATTACTGACTTACACATATCTTCGTCAAGTAGCGAAAATCTTGAAATTAACTACCGCGAAGCGATTTCCTATCTTCTAAATTTACACAAGTCCCAATAATTAACTAATAATTTTTATTTAAAACGGTGAATAATTTGATTACTGCTTCCTCGCCATAATAGGCGGGGATCAGCGAGCTCTTGAATAAATTTTCCATCAATTAACACATCAATATAAGGAATAATAGCTTGTTGTTCGACTGTTAACTCACCAAGTTTATACCCTGTCCAAAGCCAGATATCTTTGTTATCGCATTCCGATTTAACACGTTGAACCAATTTTAATATAGTTGGAACGTTTTGTGGGTGCAATGGATCACCGCCAGAAAGTGATAATCCTTGACGTTTTATTTCAGTATCTTGTAAGTCTTTGATAATTTGATCTTCAAGTGATTGAGTAAATGGCGAACCAGAATTGATACCCCATGTACTTTTGTTATAGCAACCAGGGCACTGATGTACACATCCAGCAACAAAAAGCACACAGCGAGTCCCTTCGCCATTGACAACATCAACAGGATAATAACGATGATAATTCATAACTATTTAATTATTATCCGATTTGCCCATTATGCAAATGTTTAACACGACGTTTCACTTCTTCTTGCTTACCCACATTGAATGGACGAGCATCTGGACTACCTAAATAGCCACAAACACGGCGAGTAACAGAAACTTTTGAAGAGTCATGATTACCGCAACTTGGGCAAACAAAACCTTTACTGGTACATGAAAATTCTCCCGTATAGCCACACTCATAACATTCATCAATTGGAGTGTTAGTACCATAATAAGGAACTCGGGCATAGCTATAATCCCAAACATCCTCTAATGCTTTAACATTATTTATCATATTTGGATATTCCCCATAGCAAATAAAGCCACCATTTGCCACTGATGGATAAGCTTTTTCAAATTCGATTTTTTCATATGGGTTAACTTTTTTCTCAACATCAAGATGAAAACTGTTTGTATAATAACCTTTATCCGTAACACCAGGTATCACGCCAAATTCAGCAGTATCAAGCCGACAGAATCGATCACATAAATTTTCACTTGGTGTACTATATAAACTAAAGCCATAACCTGTTTCATCTTTCCATTGATCTACCGCCTTACGTAAATGCTCAACAATTGCTATTCCTTTTTCACGTAATTTATCGCTATCAAATGGGTGTGCTTGATTTCCGTATAAGGCATTTAACGTTTCATGAAGACCAATATATCCTAAAGAAATTGAAGCCCGACCATTTTTGAAGATTTCAGAAACACTATCATCTTCATTAAGCCTTACGCCACAAGCTCCCTCCATATATAAAATCGGGGCAACTCGGGCTTTTACGCCATCAAGTCGAGCAATACGCGTCATTAATGCTTTTTTACAAATAGCCAAACGTTTATCTAAAATTTCCCAAAAACGTGCTTCATCGCCTTTAGCTTCAATAGCTATCCGAGGTAAATTTAAGCTAATTACGCCTAAATTATTTCGACCATCATGAATTAGCTGACCATCTTCTTCATAAACGCCTAAAAAGCTGCGACAACCCATTGGGGTTTTAAATGAGCCAGTCACCTCAACAACTTTATCGTAATTTAAAATATCTGGGTACATCCGCTTACTTGCACACTCAAGTGCAAGTTGCTTAATATCATAATTAGCATCGCCCTGTTTATGATTAATACCATCTTTAATTGCAAAAACCAGTTTTGGGAAAACCGCTGTCTTGTGATTTTTGCCAAGTCCTTTAATACGAACATTTAAAATAGATTGTTGAATTAATCGTGATTCCCAGCTAGTTCCTAACCCAAAACCGAAAGTAACAAACGGTGTTTGACCATTAGCGGTATGTAAAGTATTGACTTCATACTCTAAAGATTGAAACGCATCATAACACTCTTTTTGGGTACGGCTTTCAGCATAAGCTTCTGGATTTGGGATATCCCACTCTTCAGCCACTTGTTTGTGTTTGTTATAACTGACGGTAACAAATTTTGCTAAAACTTCATCAATGCGATTAATTGTCGTACCGCCATAAATATGGCTAGCGACTTGCGCAATAATTTGTGCTGTTACAGCTGCCGCTGTTGCAATTGACTTTGGCGGCTCAATTTCAGCATTACCCATTTTAAATCCGTTAGTTAACATACCATCTAAATCAATTAACATACAGTTAAACATTGGGAAGAATGGTGCATAATCTAAATCATGATAATGAATTTCACCGCAATCATGAGCTTGAGAAATGTCTTTTGGTAAAATATATTGTTTAGCATAATGCCTTGCCACGATACCCGCAAGTAAATCGCGCTGAGTCGGTATTACTTTGCTATCTTTATTAGCATTTTCATTTAAAATAGCAACATTACTTTGCTCAATTAACCCTCGAATATCTTGATTTAACCGACTACGCTCCTCTCGGGCACGATCGCGATCGTGACGATATTCAATATAAGTTCTCGCTAATTTTTTATAAGGACCTGACATTAACTGATTTTCAACTGCATTTTGAATTTCGTTAATATCAACACTATCATATTCACTCATTTGATTGGTCACAACACGAGCAACTGTTGCACAGTAATCTGGATCATGAACATTGGCTGCCACAGCAGCTTTAACAATGGCATCGTTAATTCGAGTCTCATCAAATGCAGTTTGACAACCATCTCGTTTAATTACTACAGGCATAATATGCTCCTCAATATTCATTAATAATTAGCAATTGGCATAGATTTATATCAGTAAAAATATTCATATAATTATTATTTTTTATCAGAATATTAAGCTTTTATGATAGAAATCAAAGTTCTCACATTGCTTAGAAAATACTATATATAGTAAATATTAGCGAATTATAC
>NZ_LZGV01000024.1:0-1107 GCF_001690265.1 Gilliamella sp. HK2 | reverse complement strand
GATAAAAATAATTTTCCTTCTGCAGGAGAACTATCTTCTTTATGACGAAAACTTTTAAAATCATACTGGTAGTAAATTCTATTAGCTTCTAGAGGTTGTGGTGTTTTCATAATTGTTTTTTGAACTATCATGTTTATATCCGCATAGGTAAAATTAGTATTAATGACCGAACACAAAAAATATAAAATAGAAATTGTTATAATATTTTTAGTATAAATTTGCATAATCGAATTTCCCATTTTAGAACTCATTTTATTTAGCTTGTGCAAGCCTTGATATGTCATGTAATTGTTCGGTCATACAATGCCTTTGATAAAATTTTTTTTCAGCCTCATTATTGTTCTGGTTTTTAAATCTTTTTTTTAAATTATTTTTATACTCTTTGAAATATGGGTCTTTTTGGGCTCCAATGCAGTCTGGATCGGCTAAATTACAACTGGCAAGTAATAAAAATACAAATGTGTGACAACAGGTTTCGTTATAACCATGCCCCTTATAACTCCATTCATCTTCAAATTTAGCAGCAAAATCTCTAATTTCTTCTATCACTTGCTCTTCCGTGCGCGAATCATCGGGCAATAAATAAGGATGAGTTGTAAAATCTATTTCATCTTCATGAAATCGACCATGTTGATGTGGATCAAAAGGTCTAATTGAAAGATGATTCTTTTCTTGATGTTTATCATCTTTTTTTTGATGATTTCGTCTACCTGCTTCTCGTTCTTCTGTATGAAATAAATTATGTTCTTTATCTTTTTTTATCCTGTAATTGCAATCACCATTTAAAAAACCATTGCCTTTAAAATTTGCCCATCCATCCCAACGACCGTCATCAGGATACCATCCATAACTTTCACGAAAACCATTGGCTTTAGTGCATTCTTTATTCATTGAAATAAATTGTTTTTCAGTTAATTTTTGTTCCCTTGCCTCTTTTATAAAATCATCAGTCTCATCCTCATCATCATGAATGATTTCAATCCAATAATGCCCAGGAGACTGAATGCCACCTATTTTCATGAAAATTCTTCGTATTAAAATATTTTCTAATTTTCGTGTTCCTGCTTTTACCGTAGTTTCTATCGTTTTATCGTTGCTTGAAGATTC
>NZ_LZGV01000023.1:0-45779 GCF_001690265.1 Gilliamella sp. HK2 | reverse complement strand
CAGTTGGCACTAAAGCTTTTTTATGATTTCTTCCTGAAGCTGGGATTTTAAGCTCAGTTCGGCAAACATCTGCTTAAGCTTGCGGTTTTCAGCCTCAAGCTCCTTTAAGCGTTTGATATCCGACGTTTCCATACCGCCATATTTTTCCCGCCATTTATAAAAAGTTGAATTACCCATGCCATATTTACGACAGAGTTCCTTGACAGGAATACCTGCTTCAGCTTCTTTTAAAATAGCTACGATTTGATGTTCAGTCATTTTTTTCATAATTGAATCCTCTTTTACTTTTATCATAGAGAATTTTTGTACTATTTTAGGGGATAGTTACACGTCAAATTGCCGTTGTCAATGATTCTTTTTGGCTGTTTGATTCACTTCTGTATTATGAGGTTTATAACGTTTAATGGTGTTATTTTGATACGCACAATAAGGATTTTATTACCCGAGCAATAACTTTTGTTCTTATGGACTGTGATTATCTTTTGTTTTAAATAAGCCACTTTAACGGGCTTACATTATCCAACGGTCCCATGCTGATGGTGTCAAATTATATTCTGCAACGATTTCACAACGTGGTTTACCGTGTTGATAAAGATTGATGATTTGGTATTTAAAATCATCATTGAATGTTCACTTTTTTCGTTTAATCTTATTCATATTAGTTTCTTTTTTAATTGTGGTAAGTTTACCTTATCTCTTATAAAAAGTGTGGGCCGACCCACTAATAACCTGTAGTTTAAAAAAAGTTTATTAGAATTAAATAGAGTACTATAATAATTGGTACAGGATAGTTTTTGGAGTATAGCTTTTGTTAAAAGACAATGAAGTGCCAAACAAAACGGTAGTCCCTATTAAAATTATTTCAACCGGTATTGCTTTACCGCCAAATAAACTTGATGCGGCCGAATTAGATAAAAGGCTGAATAAACCTGCTGGTTATTCGCTTAAGCGTTCAGGCATCCTTTATCGCTATCACGCTGATCAGCAATTGAGTCAAGCCGATTTAGCCGCCCAAGCGATTAATGATGCGTTAATGCGTTGTGATATAGACGCAAAATCGATTGATTTATTAATTTCAGCTTGTGCACTTCCTGTTCAAGCCCTACCATATACCGCAACCCATATTCTAAAAGCCAGTTCACTTTCCAAAAATATTACCTGCTTTGATGTTAATGGCAGTTGTGTGAGCTTTATTAGTGCGTTACAAGTGGCTGCTGGGCTATTAAATTCTGGTGCTTATAAGCGAATCGCTATTGTTTCGGCAGATTTGGCTTCACGAGGGTTAGATTGGCAAGATGAAGAATCTTCATTTATCTTTGGTGATGGCGCTGCTTGTGCTATTGTCGAACAAGGGGATGGTCGCAGTGGTATTCTTTCTTGTTTGTTAGAGACTTATACCGATGGTATTGATCTATGTGAAATTCGAGGTGGCGGGAGTCGCCGAAATTTTAGAACAGGGATGGATGAAACCGATTGTCTTTTCCATATGCAGGGTAAGCCATTATTTAAACTGGTATCTTCGTTAATTGAGCCATATTTAGCTCGCTTATTAAATCAAGCTGGTTTAACTCTTGCCGATATTGCTACGGTTATTCCTCATCAAGCTAGCCATTTGTCTTTAGAACATATGCGTAAACGACTTAATGTTTCAAGTGACGTGCTAATTGATATCTACCGCTTTCGCGGTAATCAAGTGGCAGCTTCGATACCTAGTGCATTGCATGAAGCAATAATAACTAAACGATTTAATTCTGGCAAACCTGCCATGTTGATAGGTACTGCTGCTGGGGTCACTTTAGGGGGAATGATTTTATTGCCATGAGATTTTTAGTTACTGGTGCGACCAGTGGTTTAGGTCGTAATGCAGTTGAGTGGTTGCTTAAACAAGGTCATCAAGTGCATGCGACAGGGCGCAATAATGAGGTGGGAAAGCAACTTATTGCGCTAGGTGCTACGTTTACTCAGCTTGATTTAGTCACGGCGAGCAAAATGGATTATCACCAATTATTGAGAGATTGTGATATAGTTTGGCATTGTGCTGCGTTATCATCCCCTTGGGGGAACTATGAATGGTTTTATCAGGCGAATGTTTTAGTGACCTCACAATTAGCCGATATTGCAGGGCAACTTGGGATTAAGCGCTTTATTCATGTATCCACGCCATCGATCTATTTTGATTTTAAATCCCACCGTCATATTTCTGAAGAATATCGAGCTAAACGGTTTGCTAATCATTATGCTGATACCAAATATCAAGCCGAACAGCATATTCAAACATGTGTTACACGCTATCGTGAAACTGTTTATCTAATATTAAGACCGAGAGGTATATTTGGACCACATGATCGTGTGATTATTCCTCGTATGCTTGCATTATTAAAACGTACTGGCGGTATATTATATTTGCCAGCAGGAGGGCAAGCTTATTTGGATCTTACCTTTGTGCTAAATGTAGTTTATGCTTTATTTGTGGCCTCAACTCAGCAGCAAGTATTGTCGGGTGAAGCCTTTAATATTACCAATCAACAACCATGTCAGCTTAATCAATTATTAAAGGCGTTGTTAACCGATCAATTGCAACTCGATTATAAAATTCGCTCGCTCCCTTATCCACTACTTTACGGTATCGCTACTGTGCTTGAGGGGGTATCGGCTTTAACTCATAAAGAACCACTACTAACGCGTTATAGCGTTGGTACATTATATTTTGATATGACTTTAAGCCAACAACAGGCGATTGAACGTTTAGGTTATCAACCTTTATATGATCTTAATGAAAGCATTACGCTGACAGCGCGCTGGTTACAGGAAAGTGGAATGGTATAAGATGGCTAAAATAATCCCATTTAAAGCTGGATACTGTACTCATATTGCGTGTATGGTTATGCGGGGTGCTGGATTTCATGTTTGCCAGTTTCCTGCACGTGCTTGGCTAATTGAGGTTGATGGCTATCGCTGGTTGTGGGATACTGGATATGCTGAGTATTTTCAACAATATACCCAATCGGGCATATTCAAACTTTATCAAAAAACCACCCCAGTTTATCTAAAGCAAGGCGAATCATTAAAAGCGCAATTTGCGACTTTGGGTATTGAGCTTGCCAGTATACAAAATGTGATTATCTCACATTTTCATGGTGATCATATTGCGGGATTGAAAGATTTTATTCACAGCCGTTTTATTTGTTCCCAAAAAGGTTGGCAAACGGTCAAACCGCTACATGGCTTTTTTGCCCTTAAGCAAGGTTTTGTTCCCGATCTTATTCCTGATGATTTTGAACAGCGTGTTAGTTTTTTAGAACAATTTGAGTGTTGCACGTTAGCACCTGAGTTATCTCCTTTTACGCATGGCTATATTTTACCTAATAGCAAAAAGCAGGTAATTTTAGTGCCTTTACCTGGTCATGCAGCTGGTCACATTGGCGCATTTATCTTGACTGATGAGGGATGGACACTTTTGGCTAGCGATGCAGCATGGGTTAAAGCTAATTATAAAGAGTTAAAAAAGCCGTCTCGTTTGGCGCAACTCATTATGGACGATCCACGCGCCTATCATCAAACCCTTAATCAACTACACCAACTTTCTTATCAACCTAATGTTACCATTTATTTAAGCCATGAGGATGAACAATGAGGCTACTAAAAATACTTTGGTATTATTGGCGCACCAAACGCTTAACATTTAGCTGCCGAGCAGATCTTGAAGCATATCAACGCAAACAATTAGAAAAATTTAAACAGCGGGTATTAAGCAAAAGCCCTTACTTTAGTCGATTTATTAAACAACCTTTTGATACTTGGCCACTGATGAACAAACAATTGATGATGGCGAATTTTGATCAAATGAATACCGCAAATCTTAATAGCCAAGCGTTATTGGCATTAGCCCAACAAAGCGAGCAAAAGCGCGATTTTAGCGCCAAAATGGGTAAGTTTAGTGTGGGATTATCTTCAGGAACTTCAGGGCAACGAGGGATTTTTGTGGTTAGTCCAAAAGAACAACAAATTTGGGCTGGAGGCATACTGGCAAAAATGTTACCACGCGGGTTATGGAAAGAAGAACGTGTTGCACTGTTTTTAAGATCTGATAATCATCTTTATCATAGTACTAACAGTCATCGATTGACCTTTCGTTTTTACGGGTTGTTTGATAATTTTCAACAACAGATCCAATCGCTGGATGACTATCAACCAACTATTATTATTGCCCCTGCACAGGTACTGCGCGCTCTTGCAACTGAAAAACTCAACGACAAGTTAACTGTCAATCCTATTTTAGTGATATCTGTCGCAGAAGTGCTCGAAGAACAAGATAAAAAACTTATCAAACAAGCGTTTAATCAGCTCGCTGAAGTTTATCAAGCCACCGAAGGATTTCTTGCTGCAACCTGTCCACTCGGCACTTTGCATTTAAATGAAGAGTTTATCTATATTGAACCTCATTGGTTAGATGAAGATCGTTTTATACCAATTATCACCGATTTTACTCGGCAAACACAGCCTATCGTACGTTATCAATTAGATGATATTTTAGTTCGTAGCCAAACGCCATGCCAATGTGGTTGGCAAGGTATGGCGATTTCACATATTGAGGGGCGATGCGATGATCAGCTTGTATTAACAGATCAACATGGGAAACCATTAACCATTTTTGCTGATTATTGTAGTCGAGTAATAGCCAATACCTTACCGCTAACCTGTGATTACCGCCTGATTCAGCACAACGATCAATGTATTGAACTCATTGGCAGTTGCTCAAAAGAACAGTTAAGCCAGTGTCAGCAGGCATTAACGGCTCATTTTATTCAACAAGGTGCCAAGGTTGACGCGCTAATCTGGAAGCTTACGTCAGTTGTTACACTACCCAAAGACTTTGCACAAAAAAGACGGCGGATCATTCGTGAGCGAGGTAGCCAATGAAGTTAATAAAGCCTTGTCTTATGCGATTAGCCTATTTATTGTTCGGATGGCTTAGTGTGGGGGTATTTTACCGTAGTGCGGGTGAGCTACAAGGCGAGCCGACATTACTTACCCCTTCGATAATTGACCAATCGATTGCCTTTACACCTCATGCTATTTGGTTTTATCTTTCGTTCTTTTTGATCATCCCAATTTGTTTTTTAGTCGCTCCTTATCATCGCTTACTTTGGATGTCTACCTGTTTTATATTAAGTGGCTTTCTTGCAGGGCTTTGTTACCTTATTTTTCCGACCTCGATGGATTTTCCTGTCGATACTGGTACCTCAATCAGTTCTTGGCTATTAGCTAAACTGATTGATATTGATGTTCCTGTTAACTGCTTTCCTTCGTTACATATTACTTTAACCTTGCTTGCAATTTGGGGGAGTTTAGATAAGTGTCATCCTCTGCGTAATATATTATTGGTACTGTGGGGCATAGCCATTGCTTTTTCGATTATCCAACTTAGGCGGCACTTGTTTGTTGATTTTCTTGGTGGGATCGCATTAGCGTTGATGGTGGGGTATGGTGTGCGTTACGGCTCTTCTTATTTAATTAAACAAAATTTAGAACAATAGGAATCTTATTATGTTGGATTTAGTTTTACCTTTTGTGATAATGTTAATCTTAATTGTTGCAGAAGCTTTCGTTTTACAATATATAAAAAAAGTAACCGTTAACTGGTCTGATATTATTTTTAATTTAAACTCAGGGCATTTAATGCTTTGGTTGTTTCGTGGGCTTGAATTAGTCTGCTACCATTTTGTTTATACGCATTTTAGCTTTAATCTGTTTATCCATGTGCCGATCATTTTAACTTGGATATTTACCTTATTGGCTTGGGATTTTGGTTTTTATTGGGAACACCGTTTACATCATAAAATACCCCTATTGTGGGCAATTCACATGGTGCATCATCAAGGCGAACATTTTAATTTATCTTTAGCTATCCGTAATTCGTGGTATTCATCGCTTACTTCAATCCCATTTTTTGCCTTATTAGCTATTGCAGGTGTTCCAACACCAATTTTTATTGCTGTGTCGATCTTTCATTATTCGATTCAATTTTTTAATCACAATGCTGTCACCCCAAAACTAGGTCTATTAGAAAAGATTTTGGTTACGCCAACGCATCATAAAGTCCATCACCTTAAAGACCATTATTATGCTAATCATAATTTTTCAGGGTCATTTATATTCTGGGATAAGCTTTTCGGTACGTTTGAAACAACGCCTGTCGATAAAACGATTACCTATGGTAGCCATGGCATTATGTCACAAAATCCTTTTTGGGCTAGCATGTTACCTTTTATGGCATTATTCAACATTCCTTATTCCCCTAGTTTATCCCGTTATCGCTTACCGCATGGTTTATTAGTGAGTGGTGGTTTAGTCCTATTTGGCTTGGTATTAAGCTACGTCTATGATTATGGCTACGGTTACCATAATGTTACCATGACGCAGTATCTATTATTTGGCAGTTTGGTATTGGGTAGTATTGCCTTAGGAGGCATGGCGGAAGGCAAACATTGGGGAATAGTTAGTTGGTTTGTCTTGTGCTGGTTGATTCCTCTATTTTTTGCCATCTTTTGGCAATGGCCACCATTTTACTGGCTATTATTTGCAAGCTTGATGACAATACATGGCTCAATCACTTATGTTATGTGGCTTATAGGAAAATATCATGTCAACTAAACCGTTACCTAAGTTACACTACACCAATAATGATGAACCATTTCATCAAGAATTAATGGCAGAAGCTGAAGCTTATTTGGCTCAAAAAGGCGATCATCGTTTTGCTAATAGCACATTATTGTTTAAGAATTTCTTATTATTATTCCTTTGTGCTGTATGTTATTTCTTCAGTTTACATCAAGTGACTATCGGGTTATTTGCGCTTTATTATTTTGGTTTTGTTATGTCAGCCATGCTAGCCAATATTAATGCACAACATGATGCTTGCCATAATGTCTTTTTTCGAACTCGACTAGCGAATCGCATTTTTGGGCGATTGGTGACATTACCTTTGGGTATTGATCCACATTATTGGCAAGTTAGGCATGTTGATTATCATCATATTTATCCTAATATCGACAAATACGATCTTGATATGGAAGAGAATGGGGTCTTTCGCCAAACGCCATTTCAAAAATGGTACCCACACATGCGATTTCAGTCGTTTTATTGGCCTTTTATTGCTGGGTTATCATTACCTTATATTGCCTGGGTATTTGATTGGTCTGATCAATTAGGTAAAACTGCGCTAGCATCAGATAAAAAAAACTTAACCAGTCTCACAGGATGGGGGTTATTTTTAGGTAGCAAAATTTTGCATTTCATCATAGCCCTAATGCTACCGATATTTATTTTATCTTCGGCGGGTATTAGTTGGTACGGTGTGCTATCGGTTTATCTTATCACACAAATGCTTTCATCCTTAATTGTTGTGTGTTTACTCTTAGGGACACATTGGGCCGATCCTGCATTTTATACAGCACCCAAAGATGGCAAAATAGAGCATGGTTGGTATTACCAGCAATTTACTACCTGCTGTGATTGGTACCCATCTCCCAAAATATTTAACGAATTATTAGGTGGGGTAAATTTACATCTTACTCATCATCTGTTTCCAGGATGGAGCCATCGCCATTATCCAGCGTTAATGCTAATTGTTGAACGATTAGCACAAAAGTATCAATTACCTTATCGCAGGTTAGGCTATCTTGAGTTACTTACTCAACAGCAACAATTTATCCGTAAAATGGCACAAAATCCGAATAAACAAGCTTCCTATTCAGAGTCAGACTAATGCAAAAGCCACAATCACAGCCGCAATCACAACCACAACAGCCCACACTACGGTTTAGTAATGAGCAAGATATATTATTGCGAGAAGCATTAAATACGGCAGCAAAAGATTATTTATTTTCCCAAAATGATCATCGTTATGCAAATAGTGGCATGTATTTAAAGTTAGGTTTACTCTTAGTTCTGTGTATAGGATTTTACTGTTGCGCGCTTTTTCAACAATCAGCGTATCTATTCTCTCTTTACTATTTTATGTTTAGTTCGCTCGCCCTACTATTAGCGATTAATGTGGTGCATGACGCATCACATAATGTATTTTTTAAATCAAGCAACGCAAATACTTGGCTTAATCGACTAATTACCATTCCACTTGGGATTGATCCAGAATGCTGGCGTATTCGTCATGTTGTGCAGCATCATCCTTTTACTAATATTGAGCATTATGATCTAGATATTGAGTATAATGGCGTGCTTAGGCAAACGCCTTTCCAAGTGCACCATTGGTTTATGTGTTATCAGCATTATTACTGGCCATTAGTGGCAGGAATGACCTTTCCTGCAATTATCTGGTGGTTTGATTGGCAAGATCGGTTAGGTTTAAATTTTAATAAAAACAAATTTACCCATCATGGCATAGTTGGTTGGTTTGCCTTTTTGGTTATTAAGGCTTTACATGTTAGTTTGGCTATTGTTATTCCGGTATATATTTGTCCTCAATTTAGTTTATGGTTTATTCTCATTGTCTATGGTTTAAGTCAATTTTTTGCTTCACTGATTTTTGTCATACTGATTCTTGGTACCCACTGGGCAAAAGCGACCTTTTATCAAGCGCCCGAACATGGTCTTATGCCACATGGTTCGATACAACATGTATTTAATACTACGCTTAATTGGCGATTAAAGTTTCCCATTTTAGAATATTGGTTAGGTGGATTAAATTTACATCTAACTCACCATATATATCCTGGTTTCAGCCATCGTCACTATCTACACCTGACGAAAATTATTCAACAAATTGCTAAGCAATATCAGATTGATTATCACGAAATTACCTTATATGAACTATTTGTACAACAGCAAGTCTTTTTAAAAAAAATGGGAAAAGCACAGCGAATGGATTGATTGTAACTTTATATAACTATTTGATTTTATTGTTAAAGTTATCTGTTGTGCTTCATGGATATGATCGATGGTTATCAAAAAAGTGCACATTGTGCACTTTTTTGATTGATGGTAAAGAGTAACAGTTGGTTACTCTTTATAGTAGCAGGCAGATTACTTAATAACCTTAGCAACCACACCAGCACCAACAGTACGGCCACCTTCACGAATCGCAAAACGTAAACCTTCAGCCATTGCGATAGGGTGAATTAATGATACTGTCATTTTGATGTTGTCACCAGGCATTACCATTTCTACGCCTTCTGGTAATTCAATAGTACCCGTTACGTCAGTTGTACGGAAGTAGAACTGTGGACGGTAACCTTTGAAGAACGGAGTATGACGACCACCTTCATCTTTACTTAAGATATACACTTCTGATTCAAAATCAGTATGTGGAGTGATTGAACCTGGTTTTGCAAGTACTTGACCACGTTCGATTTCTTCACGTTTTGTACCACGTAGTAATACACCAACGTTTTCACCTGCACGACCTTCGTCAAGTAATTTACGGAACATTTCAACACCAGTACAAGTGGTTTTAGTTGTTGGTTTGATACCAACGATTTCAACTTCTTCACCCACTTTGATGATACCGCGTTCAACACGACCAGTTACTACTGTACCACGACCTGAAATTGAGAATACGTCTTCAATTGGTAATAGGAATGGTTTGTCAATATCACGCTCTGGCTCTGGGATGTAGCTGTCTAATGCTTCAGCTAATTCAACAATTTTGTCTTCCCACGCTGCTTCGCCTTCTAATGCTTTAAGCGCTGAACCACGGATAACTGGTGTGTCATCACCTGGGAAATCGTATTGAGATAGAAGTTCACGTACTTCCATTTCAACTAATTCTAATAACTCTTCGTCATCAACCATATCACATTTGTTTAAGAATACGATGATGTAAGGAACACCTACTTGACGACCTAAAAGGATGTGCTCACGAGTTTGTGGCATAGGACCATCAGTTGCTGCTACTACTAAGATAGCACCGTCCATTTGTGCCGCACCAGTGATCATGTTTTTAACATAGTCAGCATGGCCTGGGCAGTCTACGTGCGCATAGTGGCGAGTTGGTGTATCGTATTCAACGTGTGAAGTATTGATGGTGATACCACGTGCTTTTTCTTCTGGTGCGTTATCGATTTGATCGAATGCACGAGCTTGACCGCCGTATTTTTTAGCAAGAACAGAAGTAATTGCTGCAGTTAAAGTTGTTTTACCATGGTCAACGTGGCCGATTGTACCAACGTTAACGTGGGGTTTTGTACGTTCAAATTTTTCTTTAGACATCTTAATGTTCCTTTATTAAATCACTTCCCTTATGTTATTAAGGGAAGCGTTACTTTATTTAGATAAATAATTATTTCGCTTTACGAGCTTCAATAATTGCTGTTGCAATATTTGTTGGTGCTTCATTGTACTTCAAGAACTCCATAGAGTAAGAAGCACGACCTTGTGTTTGTGAACGTAGGTCTGTTGCATAACCAAACATTTCTGAAAGTGGAACTTGTGCTTTTACTGTTTTACCAGTTGCAGTATCTTCCATTCCTTCGATCATACCGCGACGACGGTTTAAGTCACCGATAACATCACCCATATAATCTTCAGGAGTTTCAACTTCTACTTTCATAATCGGTTCTAAAAGCACTGGTTTTGCTTTCATAAAGCCGTCTTTAAATGCCATTGAACCAGCAATTTTAAATGCCATTTCTGATGAGTCGACATCATGGTAAGAACCATCAAAGATAGTGACTTCAACATCAACAATTGGGTAACCAGCAAGAACACCGTTTTTCATTTGTTCTTGACAGCCTTTATCAACTGCAGGGATGTATTCTTTAGGAACCACACCACCAACAATTTCGTTGTTGAATTTATAGCCTTCGCCGCCTGCTTCTAATGGCTTGATTTTTAACCATACATGACCATATTGACCACGACCACCAGATTGGCGAACAAATTTACCTTCTTGTTCTACTTCATTGCGAATTGTTTCACGGTAAGCAACTTGTGGTTTACCAACATTTGCTTCCACTTTAAATTCACGTTTCATACGGTCAACGATGATTTCTAAGTGAAGCTCACCCATACCAGAAATAATAGTTTGACCTGATTCTTCGTCAGTGTGAACACGGAATGAAGGATCTTCTTGCGCTAATCGACCTAAAGCAAGTCCCATTTTTTCTTGGTCAGCTTTTGTTTTTGGTTCAACAGCAACCGAGATTACTGGCTCTGGGAACTCCATTCTTTCAAGAATGATTGGTGCGCTTTCAGCACAAAGTGTATCACCAGTAGTCACATCTTTAAGACCGATAGCCGCTGCAATGTCACCTGCGCGAACTTCTTTGATTTCTTCACGTTTGTTAGCGTGCATTTGAACGATACGACCAAAACGTTCTTTTTTATCTTTAACTGAGTTAAGAACGGTATCACCAGAGTTAACAACACCTGAGTAAACACGGAAGAATGTTAAGTTACCAACAAATGGGTCAGTTGCAATTTTGAATGCTAATGATGAGAATGGTTCATCATCACTTGAATGACGTTCCGCTGCTTCACCATTTTGTAATTCACCTTTGATTGCTGGTACATCGGTTGGTGCTGGTAGATATTCAATAACGGCATCAAGCATAAATTGAACACCTTTATTTTTAAAGGCACTACCACAAGTTACTAAGATGATTTCGTTAGCAAGCACGCGCTCACGTAGTGCTGCTTTGACTTCTTCTTCAGTTAACTCTTCACCACCAAGGTATTTTTCCATTAACTCTTCACTTGCTTCAGCAGCAGTTTCTATTAAGAATGAGCGCCATTCTTCAACTTGCTCAACCATATCTGCTGGTACATCTTCGTAAGTGAATGTTACGCCTTGGTCGGCATCATTCCAGTTGATTGCTTTACGTTTAAGTAAATCAACCACACCAGTAAATGCTTCTTCTGCACCGATTGGTAAAACTAAAGGAACAGGAACGGCGGCTAAACGGGTTTTGATTTGATCAACAACACGTAAGAAATTAGCACCCATACGGTCCATTTTGTTTACAAATGCGATACGTGGAACTTTATATTTATTTGCTTGGCGCCATACTGTTTCTGATTGTGGTTGAACACCGCCTACAGCACAATAAACCATAACTGCACCATCAAGTACACGCATAGAACGCTCAACTTCGATTGTGAAGTCAACGTGTCCCGGGGTGTCGATAATGTTGATGCGGTGTGGTTCAAATTGTTGACCCATACCAGACCAGAATGCAGTTGTTGCTGCAGATGTGATAGTAATACCACGTTCTTGTTCTTGTTCCATCCAGTCCATGGTCGCTGCGCCATCATGAACTTCACCAATTTTGTGACTTACGCCAGTGTAAAACAAAATACGTTCAGTTGTTGTTGTTTTACCTGCGTCAATATGCGCACTGATACCAATATTACGGTAACGTGCTATGGGGGTTGTACGAGCCATATTAATCCTCTATTTAGAATCGTTTGCTTAACAAAATATCATTTAAGTAGACTGAAAGCAGATAAGGACAATCAGTCTTAATTCAAGTTATTTGTGTAACTAACTTGATTACCAACGATAGTGTGCAAACGCTCTATTAGCTTCAGCCATACGATGAACATCTTCGCGTTTTTTCACAGCGGTACCTTTGTTTTCAAAAGCATCCATAAGTTCATTCGCAAGGCGTAGAGCCATTGATTTATCGCCACGTTTACGTGCAGCATCTACAATCCAACGCATTGCAAGTGCATTACGACGAACAGGGCGCACTTCAACAGGAACTTGGTATGTAGAACCACCAACGCGACGAGACTTAACTTCTACAGTTGGTCTTACGTTATCTAATGCAACTTCGAAAGCTGCTAAGTGGTCTTTTCCACTACGCTCAGCTAATTTATCAAGAGCTGAATATACGATTGATTCTGCGATAGATTTTTTACCATCTATCATTAAAATATTTACAAATTTCGCCAGTAACTCTGAACCGAACTTCGGATCAGGAAGAATTTTTCTTTGACCGACAACATGACGACGTGGCATTGGAATACTCCGTTTATATGTTATAAATTTTTCAGGTTTACCCAAAACTCAAATGAGTTAAATGGAATTATATAGTTTGGCCTTACTTAACGGAGTTCCATTAAGCTTTAGGTCGTTTAACACCGTATTTAGAACGGCTTTGTTTGCGATCTTTAACACCTGCGCAGTCTAATGCACCGCGAACAGTGTGGTAACGCACACCTGGTAAGTCTTTAACACGACCACCACGGATTAAAATTACACTATGCTCTTGTAAGTTGTGACCTTCACCACCGATATAAGAAGTTACTTCAAAACCGTTAGTTAAACGTACACGACACACTTTACGTAATGCTGAGTTTGGTTTTTTCGGTGTAGTTGTATAAACACGAGTACAAACACCGCGTTTTTGCGGGCATGCTTCAAGGGCAGGAACGTTACTTTTTGCTTCCTTTAGTGCTCTTGGTTTGCGTACCAGCTGATTAATTGTTGCCATTAATAAGCTCCTGATTAATTAAAATAAATTTAAAATTGCTTTTTAGATACGTAATTAATAACTGTAGACCAAAACCTATGTATATAAGTTTTGGGTCGCAAGATTCTAGACCCCAGAAGATATAATGTCAAGTTTTTGCTAATATTAAGTGTTTGATCTAGAGTTTAATTCTTGTTGAAGGTCATCGTTTTTTTAATGAAAAGAGGGTAGGATTTTTATACTGATATTCATAAGCAAAAACAGATCAATATCTGTATTAGCCGTTTTGAAAAATGCTTATTCCCCATTGTAAGTCACAATGGGGAATTGTTTTAATGGTGATCGATAAAGATAAATTTTAAAGCAAATAGTAACGCAAAAATAATTACGCAAAGATTGAGCTCTTTAAACTTACCTGTAAAGGTTTTTAGCACTACGTAAGAGATAAAACCTAGCGCAACGCCTTCTGTAATAGCAAAGGCAAAAGGCATCATGATTGCGGTAATAAATGCTGGTGTTGCCTCGGTTAAATCAGACCACTTAACTTTAACTAAGCTTGAAACCATTAAAATGCCAACAAAAATAAGCGCCCCAGATGTGGCATAAGTTGGCACTAAATGGGCCAGTGGCGATAAAAAAGTCACAATTAAAAATAACACGCCAACAACAACTGCCGTTAAGCCTGTGCGCCCACCAACAGAAATGCCTGCTGAACTTTCGATATAGGTTAATACCGATGATGTGCCGAATAATCCACCTAGCGATGAACTAAAGCTGTCGATTAATAGTGCTTGGCGCATTTTAGGAAAACGGCCTTTTTCATCACTAATTCCTGCTTTATCGGTTAAAGCCAATATGGTGCCAGATGAATCGAATAGGCTGACAATCATGACTGAAAAAATAACGCCCATGATGCCAATATTAAATGAGCCAGCGAGATCAACATGACCAACAACGCTGCTAACACTTGGCGGCATAGATACGATACCCTGATAACTGATATTTGGATCAAGCCATAGTGCCAGTAATGTCACAACTAAAATCGAAATTAATACCGCAGCATGAAAGTTACGTGCCGCTAAAATAATAATGATGAAAAAACCCAGTGATCCCAATAAAACTTTAAGCGATAAGATATTGCCCATGGTTAATAGGGTAGAAGGCGATGCGACTACAATGCCCATATTTTGAAAGCCCATAAAGGCAATAAATAGCCCAATACCCGCACTGATACCTATACGTAAACATTGTGGAATATGTTCAATTAGCCAGTGGCGAACTTTAAATAGGGATAAAGCGAAAAAGACGAGCGAGCCCCAAAATATGGCACCCATACCGACTTGCCAAGAGTAGCCCATGGCACCACACATGCCATAGGCAAAGAAGACATTTAGTCCCATTGCTGGTGCAAGTGCTATTGGTAAGTTAGCAAATAGGCCCATTAAAATCGTTGCCAACGCAGTAATTATACAAGTTAGTACAAATACCGCAGATTTATCCATACCGGTTGCAGATAGAATCGATGGATTAACAAAGATGATGTAAACCATTGTTAGGAAGGTGGTACAACCAGCAATAATTTCAGTACCGACAGTTGTCTTTTTTTCTTTCAATTGAAACAGTTTTTCGAATATTGAATTCATAAGTTAAGGCCTAATTGGATTGATAAGTAATCATAAATGTTGATAAACAGTGCTAGCTTTTTTACCAAAAAGTAAAAATAAAAAAGATGAGGAGTTGTAGCTCCACATCTTCAGAGGTGTTACCGCATTATTATTGCCAGTTATTTATTTTGGTCAAGCGTTATTCTGGCTATACTGTATTACAATGCACCAGAATTGAGTTTATTTAACGTAATTTTTACTTTCAAAATTCTGTGGCTTTCTATTTCGGCTACTTCAAATAAATAATCGCCAATTTGAATGGTTTCGCCAACATTGAGTAAATGTTGTGCTTTTTCCATTAATAGTCCTGCCAAAGTATGATATTCGCGCTTATCATCAATAGGAATAGGGACAAAGCGTACCAGCTCTTCAACAGGAATATAGCCGTTAGCAATCCAGCTGTTATCATCTAAACATTGAATATCATGTTTAGCATCAATTTCCTCTTCTTCCGTTGGGAAATCGCCGGCAATGGTTTCGATAATATCGGTTACCGAAACAACCCCTTGCATTGAACCAAACTCATCAACTACAAAGGCAAAATGGGTTTTGGCTTTTTTAAATTGTTCTAAGGCAACCAGTAACGATACCGTTTCAGGGAAGATCAACGGTTGTTTGATAAGCGAATGAATATCGATTGGCTTTTCGCTTTGGAGTATGTCTTTTAAAAGATCATTAACTTGGATGATGCCTAATGGTTCATCAATCGAGTCATTATCCGTGACTACTAAGCGTGAATGAGGATTATCAAAGATTTCTTTTATGATGACATCTCGATTATCATTAATATTAACCATATCAACATCAAGCCTAGATGTCATGATACTACTGACGGAACGTTGCGCTAGGCCAAGCACTCGCTCAACCATGCTTAGTTCTTGATGATTAAATACCGAGACTTTTTTATTGGCATCTGACACCACATCAATGGTGTGGGTATCGGGATCTTCTTCTGCATCACCTTTTAATAGGTGTAAAATTGCTTCGGCAGTGCGTTCACGTAATGGTTTTTTATTTAATGCTTTGCGCCGGTTAAAAATAGCTAATTGGTTGAAAAACTCAATCATAATTGAGAATCCAATTGCGGCATATAGGTAACCTTTTGGAATCATAAAACCAAAACCTTCGGCAACTAGGCTAAAGCCAATCATTAATAAGAAGCTCAAGCAGAGAATGACAATCGTTGGGTGAGCGTTGACAAAATTAGCCAATGGCTTACTTGCCACCATCATAATGCCAATGGCGATGCAAACAGCAATAATCATCACAGGAATATGTTCAACCATTCCCACAGCGGTAATCACCGAATCAAGTGAGAACACCGCATCAAGTACGACTATTTGGGCCACAACAGTCCAAAAGTGAGAGGTTTTTTTCGGTTTTCCATCTTCGTGTGACGCACCTTCAAGGCGCTCATTGAGCTCCATTGTGGCTTTAAATAGTAAAAATATCCCCCCGATTAACATAATCAGTTGGCGTGCATTAAAGTTGATTCCAGATATTGAAAATAATGGTGTAGTGAGTGTAACTAACCAACCCGTGAACATTAATAATAACACTCGGGTAATTAATGCAAAGGCAAGGCCTGTAATGCGGGCTTTGTCTCGTTGATGGGGTGGAAGTTTCTCGGCAAGAATGGCAATAAAAACAATGTTATCAATACCAAGGACGATTTCAAGTACAACCAGAGTGGATAAGCCAATCCAGATTGTAGGATCCATGATCCATTCCATATGTCAGGTGATTACCTCTAATAAATACAGCACATGCTGCCCAGTAATTCTGTCTGTAATTGGCTAAATAATCAATAAAATATTTGTAAATTTGTGTATTTTGTCAAAAACTTTTAGGAAAGCATGTGTTTTAGTATAAAATCAGCTTCGCCAAAACGTTGGAGTGAATAAAACTAATAAAGTAAATATTTCTAATCGGCCAAATAACATATCAACCACCATCACCCATTTAACGATATTACTGACGTTAGCAAAGTTATCACTGACGCTACCGAGACCAACACCTAAGTTATTGAGTGATGAGGCCACAATATAAAAAGAGTCAGTGGCATCAATACTTGTTGCCATAATAATAAATAGGCTAACTAAAAACACTAAAGTATAGGCCGAAAAAAAGCCCCAAACTGCTTCGATAATTCGTTCTGGAACTACTCGATTATTTAATTTTAAAGTATAGATGGCATTGGGGTGAATTAAGCGTTTAAGTTCGCGGGATCCTTGCATAAATAAAAGTAGTACGCGAACCACTTTTAAACCGCCACCTGTTGAACCTGCACAGCCACCAATAAATGATGCGCATAACAAAAAGATGGGTAATGATGATGGCCATGTATTGATATCATCCACAGTAAAACCAACGGTAGCAACTATCGAGACAACTTGTAATACTATCTTATCTATACTGAGTTTTCGTTCTGATTGGTAAAAATAAATACCAAATGCACAGATTGCAATTAGCACAACGAGAATAAAGATGAACGTTCTAAATTCTTGATCTCGCCAGTAAACCTTAATAGAAAACCCATTTAATGCGGCAAAATGTAGAGCAAAGTTACAACCCGATAAGATTAAAAACAGGGTGATAATGTAATTGATTGTAGCACTATTAAAATAAGCAAGGTTATTGTCATGCGTTGAAAATCCACCCATCGATATTGTTGAAAAGCTATGTGAAATGGCATCAAAGGCATTCATTCCAGCTGCCCATAAACAAACAGCACAAAGCGTGGTCAGTAAAATATAAATTGACCAAAGTGTTTTAGCCGTTTCGGCAATACGAGGGCGCATTTTGCTATCTTTTTGTGGACCGGGAATCTCTGCTCGGTAAAGTTGCATTCCCCCAACACCCAATAATGGTAAAATGGCGACAGCTAAAACGATAATCCCCATACCACCAAGCCATTGTAGTAATTGCCGATAAAAAAGCAGGGCTTTAGGTAGGTGATCTAATTTAACAATGGTTGTTGCGCCAGTTGTTGTTAGGCTTGAGAATGATTCAAAAAAGGCGTTAGTTAAATTTAAATTAATATGTGTGTCAAAAATAAACGGAAATGCGCCGATTGTACCTAACACCACCCAAAATAGTACGACGATAAAAAAGCCTTCACGCGTGCTCAGTTCATGGCGATGGTGGCGATTTGGTAGCCATAATAAACAGCCTAATATCAATGCGGCAAAAAACGATCGCACAAAGATGGCACCAGCACCATCACGATAGATTAAAGCAACAAGTGCTGGTAGCAACATAAATACCGATAACAGGGCAATTAATAACCCGATAATTCGCAGGATTGAGCGCCAATGCATCATGATAAACGTCTCTATTTAAAACCACGAGACGTTTTGATAAGATCATAAGCGGCTTGGATTTCTTGCGCACGTTTTTTAGCTGCTTCTAGCATCTCTTTAGGTAAGCCCTTTGAAACTAATTTATCGGGATGATGTTCATTCATTAATTTTCGATAAGCCCTTTTGATTTCGGGAATTTCGTCTGTAGATTTAACGCCTAATATTTTGTAAGCATTTTGTAGATCTGATTGTGATGAGCGATTTTGGTAACCGCCATAGTTATTATTATTGCGTTGATATTGATCATATTGGTGCTGGCTACGTTGATTTTGTTGGTAGCTGTAATTATTTTGGTGGAAATGGTAACTGCCCATCATCATTTGGATATATAGTGCCATTTTTTGGTGAGAAATATTTAATTCATCTGCCACTATCAACAGGATTTGTTGTTCTTTATCATCCAACACACCATCGACTAATGCTGCTTGAATCAACTGTTCACAAAAAATATTTAATACGTTGCGTCTAAAACGGTATTGAGTGTAAAGCTCTTGAAGGCGTGATCGTAGCGGGTAATTACTGGCCTTGCCACGATTAAATGAGTCTTGGGCAAGTTTTCGGCTGCTACTATTAAGTTGTAGCCTATCCATAAATTGGCTTGCAAGATTTATATCATCTTGTGTGACAACGCCTTTCGCTTTACTTAAATGGCCTAGCACTTCAAAAACCACCGTTAAGTAAAGTTCTGGATTTGCTTTGGTTTTTTGTTCGGTTAATTTATTACAAAAAGTTTGGTAAAGCATTGGTCCAACAAATAGCCCTAGTATAAAGCCCCACCCCGTTTTTAATATAAGGCTTAATACAAAGCCGGTAATTATTGCCCAGATAAAAGACATTATTTGTTCACCTCAATTCGATCTATTTTTTGTAAACCCCGTGGTAAGGTGCTTCCTTTACGTGCACGTTCAGCCCTAAATTTTTGTAAATCAACAGGGTTTAACGTAAGTTTGCGTTTACCGACATATAAGGTTATCGATGTTTCTGGTGTAATTAATAGTAGATAAGCAAGGCTATCATCAGCACCTGCAAGAGATACAATTTTATTCCCTTTGCCTTTAGCCAGTTCAGGTAGATCTTTTACAGGAAAGATAAGCATTCGCCCAGCTTGAGTAATAGATAATAGTAAGCTATCTTCAGATGTAATTTCAATTGGTGCAAGTATTTTTGCCTCTTTCGGTAAATTGATAATCGCCTTACCATTACGATTACGAGCAACTAAATCACTAAATTTACAAATAAAGCCATATCCAGCGCTTGAAGCAAGTAATAATTTTTGATTATCCTCTTGACTCATCAGTACATGTTCAACCGTTGCGTTAGCGGGGAGCGCTAATTTGCCCGTTAATGGTTCACCTTGGCTTCTAGCCGATGGTAATGTGTTTGGCTCGATAGCGTAACTGCGACCGGTTGAATCGAAAAAGATAACGGGTTGATTGCTTTTACCTTTAGCGGCTGCTTTAAAATTATCACCTGCTTTATAGCTTAAACCAGCAGGATCGATATCGTGACCTTTTGCCGTTCTTACCCAGCCCATTTCGGATAAAATCACGGTAACAGGCTCTGATGGTGTTAATTCTTGCTCACTCATTGCTTTTGCTTCACTACGTTGAACCATGGGTGAGCGACGTTTGTCACCATATTTTTCGGCATCTTCTTGTAACTCTTTTTTGATAAGGTTACTCAGTTTTTTAGGCGAAGATAACAAGGCTTGCAAGTGATCGCGCTCTTTTGCAAGATCACTCTGTTCGCCTTTAATGCGCACTTCTTCAAGTTTGGCTAATTGGCGTAGTTTTAGTTCTAAAATTGCCTCGGCTTGAATGTCGGTTAAGGCAAAACGGTTAATCAGCTCTTTTTTAGGCTCATCTTCATGGCGAATAATTTCAATCACTTCGTCAATATTCAAAAATGCAATCAATAAACCATCAAGAATGTGCAGTCTTTTTAATATTTTATCTAAACGATAATTTAAGCGACGCGTAACAGTGTTTTTACGATACTCTAGCCATTCAGTAAGAATCTCAACTAATCCTTTTACTGATGGGCGATTATCTAGCCCAATCATGTTCATATTAACGCGGTAGCTTTTTTCGAGATCGGTTGTTGCAAATAGATGATTCATCACTTGCTCTAAATCCACACGATTTGAACGAGGCACAATCACTAGGCGCGTTGGGTTTTCATGATCGGACTCATCTCTTAAATCTTCAATTAAAGGCAGTTTTTTGGCACGCATTTGCGAGGCAATTTGTTCTAAGATTTTAGCCCCTGAAACTTGATGAGGTAGATCAGTAATGACAATATCACCATCTTCTTTTTTCCAAACAGCACGCATGCGAATTGACCCGCGTCCTGTTTTGTAGATTTTTGCAATGTCTTCTGCTGAAGTAATAATCTCAGCATCGGTAGGGAAATCAGGCCCTGGTATGTGAGCCATCACTTCACTAAGGGTCGCATTAGGATTATCAGCAAGCATAATAGCCGCATTGGCAACTTCACGAATATTATGTGGCGGAATATCCGTTGCCATCCCTACAGCAATACCTGTTGTGCCATTTAATAAGATATTTGGCAATCTAGCCGGTAACATTTTAGGTTCTTGCAAGGTACCATCAAAATTGGGGGTATAATCAACAGTTCCTTGGCCTAATTCACCTAATAATAATTCAGCATATTTAGATAAACGCGATTCAGTATAGCGCATGGCAGCAAATGATTTGGGATCATCAGGTGCCCCCCAGTTACCTTGTCCATCAACCAATGGATAACGATAAGAGAAGGGTTGTGCCATAAGTACCATGGCTTCATAACATGCGCTATCGCCGTGTGGATGATATTTACCAAGTACATCCCCAACGGTGCGTGCTGATTTTTTGAATTTAGCTTGTGCATTAAGCCCTAATTCGGACATGGCATAAACAATGCGTCGTTGCACGGGTTTCAAACCGTCGCCAATAAATGGCAATGCACGATCCATAATGACATACATCGAGTAGTTCAGATAGGCACTTTCGGTAAATGTTCGTAGTGACTGGATTTCTACTCCGTCATGAGTTATCTCACTCATTATTGTTCCTCTAAATCATTCTTTATATTAGACATCAAGTTCAACTTGATCGCCTTTCTCTTGTAACCATTCTCGGCGATCTTCTGAGCGCTTTTTGGCAAGTAACATGTCCATTAATGCCATAGTCTGCTCTGTATCATCAAGCGATAACTGTACTAAACGGCGTGTATTTGGATCCATTGTCGTTTCTCGTAGTTGCAGAGGGTTCATTTCCCCTAAACCTTTAAAACGTTGTACATTTGGCTTACCTTTTTTGCGTTTAAGTTGCTCTAAAATACCTTCTTTTTCTTCTTCATCAAGCGCGTAATAAACTTCTTTACCCAAATCAATGCGATAAAGTGGTGGCATCGCAACAAAGACATGCCCATGTTCGACCATAGCGCGGAAATGACGAACAAATAAAGCACAAAGCAAGGTGGCAATGTGTAATCCATCAGAGTCAGCATCGGCTAAAATACAGATTTTGCCATAACGTAGCTGGCTCAAATCATCGCTGTCAGGATCAATACCGATAGCAACCGAAATATCATGGATTTCTTGTGACCCTAATACTTCATCAGATGATACTTCCCAAGTATTTAAAATCTTACCTTTAAGTGGCATAATGGCTTGGTATTCACGGTCTCGAGCTTGTTTGGCTGAACCACCAGCAGAATCTCCTTCCACTAAAAAAAGCTCAGTACGGCTTAAATCTTGAGATGAACAATCCGCCAATTTACCCGGTAAAGCAGGGCCACTGGTCAATTTTTTGCGGATGACTTTTTTAGATGCCTTTAAACGTTTTTGCGCACTCGAAATGACCATTTCGGCTAGTAATTCGGCTAATTGTACATTTTGATTTAGCCAAAGACTAAATGCATCTTTCACAATAGCCGAAACAAAAGCCGCACATTGCCGTGAAGATAAGCGCTCTTTAGTTTGACCTGCAAATTGTGGCTCTTGCATTTTGACCGAAATCACATAAGCACAACGTTCCCAAATATCATCGGCGGTTAATTTTAAGCCTCGTGGTAATAAATTGCGGAATTCACAAAACTCACGCATAGCATCTAACAATCCTTGGCGTAAACCATTAACATGTGTACCGCCTTGAACGGTTGGGATTAAGTTAACGTAACTTTCGGTCAATAGATCGCCACCTTCGGGTAACCAAAGTAGCGCCCATTCTACCGCTTCGGTTTCACCAATATGGTTGCCAGTAAAGGGGGTATCGGGTAATAGTGAGTAACCACTAACAGATTCCATTAAATAGTCTTTTAGACCGTCTTGATAACACCAACGTTGCTCAGTATTGTTAATTTTATCTTTAAAGATAATTTCAAGCCCTGGGCAAAGCACTGCTTTGGCTTTTAATAAATGAGACAATCGAGGAACAGAAAATCTTGGTGAATCAAAATATTTTTCGTCTGGCCAAAAATGGACTTTGGTGCCTGTATTACGGCGCCCACAAGTGCCAGTAACGTGTAGATCCTCAACTTTGTTGCCATTTTCAAACGCGATTTCATACACTTGCCCGTCACGATGAACAGTAACATCAACGCGTTTTGATAATGCATTGACAACTGAAATGCCGACACCGTGTAAACCGCCCGAAAATTGGTAATTCTTGTTAGAAAATTTACCACCAGCGTGTAAACGACAAAGTAATAGCTCAACGGCTGGCACGCCTTCTTCTGGGTGAATATCAACAGGCATACCTCGACCATCGTCGATAACTTCTAATGAGTTATCTTCATAAAGTGTCACTTTGATTTTACGAGCATGGCCAGCGATCGCTTCATCAACACTATTATCAATGACTTCTTGCCCTAAATGATTTGGACGACTTGTGTCAGTGTACATTCCAGGGCGATGGCGAACAGGATCAAGGCCTTTTAATACTTCAATATCAACGGCGTTATAAGTGGGTTGTGGCATAATGTTTCTATTTATCCGAATAAATGGGCTTATTATAACAACCTTTCATAAATAAGACCAAGGTCAATGGTAAAGGTAGTTAATCAAATCATCATCAAATCTAATAAACTTAAATAGACAACGTTAAGTTATAAAATTTATTAATAAATAAGAAAAATATTGCTAATAAAATAGACAAAAGCATTTATAATCCAATTTAACTATCATTATTTAATGGCACAAGTTTGAGGCGTTAATATCAATGATTGTTAATAAAATACTAATATGAATATATGGGAAGGAAATAAAAATGTTAAAAATAATCACTTACCAGCGGTGGCAGTCAAGCTATAATTATCAGTATCTTGTTATTTTATTTTTTGTTTCAACATTTTCTTCTGTATGTGTTTTACTTAAATCGTATTGTTATAACGTAAAGGCGATATTGCGTCATTTTATATTAAGCCTATTTTTAATTACGTGCCATATTCATTATGCCAGTGCATTATCAGCCACAACAACACAAGTGATACATGGGAGCGCTCCCTATCTTACTTTTGATGGTGGTGTCACCAAAGGCAATATTCAAGCGCTATTAGGCATCAGACTATCCGATGGGCGTGAGTATGTGCCTAAAAATGGGGAGTCAAATTTCTATCCAAATGCCAAGGCTGTGGATAATTATTATACAATTGAGTTGCCGAGTAATGCAGATTCGTTTGATGGTATTCAAACATTAGTCCCCATTCCCAAGATGGACAATTATTCAGTTATTGAATTAAGCAAGATAATCGGTGGCAATAATTTGTTGGATGATGATGGGGATAGTTATGGCAATATAACAGGTACTTTAGATGCTTTTTTGTATGATCGAAATAGTGATTATCTTACCCGTATCGTTAAGAGCCATTCTACAGATAAATTAGACCTTTGCTCTTTGTATGTGTTAACACTTTCCATAGATGATGCTCAACTGTCAACTCAATATGGCATACCAAAGGCAAGGGATTTCGATCATGTGAGTCAAACTTACTATTTAAAAGCGAAAAATGGAGTGCGCACTTGTTATGCAAGCCCACCAGCTAGATATGGTGGTGGGGAGGGGCCAAACTGGGTACGAGGGTTAGGTTTTCTGGTGGTAAATAGCCATATTCCAGAGGAAAACTTTCCGACAACAGGTTCAAATGGGCTCAGTTTTCATTTAGGGTTAGGCGGTGTCACGCCAGAACAGGTCATTGATGCTAATGGCACAACCGTTTCAGCCGTCAGTGGTAGTAACTCAGCGACATTATTATTAAGCACTGAAAACAGTGAGTTAAAAATAACGTTAAAGGGGCCAAGTAAAGCCTCGGATAAAAAGAAATTTAGTCCCTCATTATTTAAACTTTACGCCGACAGTAACCACAGCCAGTTATTGTATAGCTTTAAGATAGAACGTTGGTATCTAGCAAATCCAGATGATTCTGGTGACGGCTCTTATGATGAAGCTCAAATATTCTGCGATAGTTTAGGAAGTCGTTATCGTATACCGAGTGTTGGGGACTACACCAATGCGAATAGCTCTGATTGGCATTGGGGGGTGCCAGGGCAAGGAAATTATAACCTTCGCCAAGTTAGCTACAAAAGTGGTGAAAGGTGGATAGGGGGGTTATTTAATGAGTGGGGTGATTTTACTGATGAGCCGGATAGAGGCAACGATTGGCTCGATGGTGAATATTGGGCTGCTGATAAGTTTGGTGTTGATGCATCTGGAGGTGTTCGTTTAAATAATGCCCCTTATGCTTACGCTATAACGGCATGTGTAACGCCTTAAAAAGAGGGGGGGTACGTTGCTGAAATTAACATCACTATTGACGGCGTGAGCCGTCAAGTTTAGTAAACTACACATAAGATCTGTTATTTTATAAAGGAATAATAAAAGTCTTTCATATTAATGGATTATATTTAAAAAAACTGTTGAGAAAGATGGACAGTGACCTCGATACTAGTAAACATTAGTGGCTAATTTATTTCAGTTTTAGTTTATTTATTCACCTTTTAGTATTATTATCAACTGATCCCATATAAATATCAGGGAAACATGTGAGTAAATTAAAAAATAAAATAAGTCGATACACTTCTTCACAAAAAACAATAACAATCAGTGACGTAGTAGCAATAACCAGTAAAATACAACTGCCCTTTACCGACGCCAAATCTGACATCGTAGTTACTCATAGCCCAGTTTTTCATCCTCACCCTATTCATAAAGAAAAGATTATTTATAGTGCGTGTTTAGTTAACTGTGGTAGCCGTTGTCCTTTAAAAGTTCATGTCAAAAACGATATTATTACTAAAATATCTTCAGAAGATGGCATTAATGATGCCGTTTTTGGCCTGCATCAAATCCGCCCTTGCCTTCGCGGCAGAGCAGTTCGTTGGCGAACTTATGATCCTGCGCGCTTAAAGTATCCAATGCTACGAATTGGTAAACGTGGTGAAGGTAAATTTAAACGTATTTCTTGGCATGAAGCGATTAATTTACTTGCAAATAAACTTAAATATACGATTAATCAATATGGCAATGAAGCAATTTATTATCAGTATGGCTCAGGAACAACGGGCGCTAATCTTTCAGGGCGTAATGCATGTAAGCGTTTTTTAAGTATCATTGGTGGTCATTTAAATTACCATGGTGATTATTCAAGCGGGCAGATTTCAGCTATTCGGCCTTATTTGTTTGGTCATGCTAAAGAATCTTTACTGGATCAGATCAAGCATTCTGATTTAGTGGTTATGTTTGGACATAACATTGCCGAAACTCGAATGTCAGGCGGTGGGCAAGTTACCGAGCTTTTTCATGCGTTAGCGCAAAGTCATGCAAGGGTGATTATTATTGATCCTCGTCGTAGTGAAAGTGTCGTTGCGTATAATGCTGAGTGGATCCCGATTATTCCCGGTACTGATGCGGCATTAGTTGCGGCAATAGGCTATACATTACTTGAGCAAGATCGTATTGATGAGGATATGCTTAATCAATACTGTATTGGGTGGAATGCCGATTCTTTGCCTGATAGTGCACCGCCTTATAGTGATTATAAATCTTACCTTTTAGGTTTAGGCTATGACAAAGCACCTAAAACACCAGAATGGGCAGCTAAAAAAACAGGTATTTCAGCAACACAAATTCGTAAACTCGCAATAGATATTGTTGATGCTAAAGCTGCTTGGATTTCGCAAGGTTATGGTGTGCAACGTTGGCAAAATGGTGAACATACTGCGCGAGCCATTATGATCTTACCAATTATTACGGGGCAATTTGGTAAACCTGGCACTAACATTGGAACTTGGGGCGGGAGCGTTGTTTATCCTATACCTAACTTTAATTTACCTAATCCAATAAAAACCAGTATTCCTTTCTTTTTGTGGACGAAAGCGATTGAAGATGGACCAAGCATGACTGCTAAAAATGCCTACCTTAAAGGTAAAGATAAATTGGATGTGGGGATCAAATTTATCTGGAATTATGCGGGTAATGTACTGGGAAATCAACATTCAGATCTCAATCGTACTCACCAGATTTTGCAAGATGAGTCAAAATGTGAATTTATTCTTGTTTGGGATACACATATGACAGCATCAGCTAAGTATGCTGATTTATTATTACCGGATGTGTCATCGGTTGAGAATAATGATTTGATTAATAACTCTTATTCATCTGGAGCATATTGTTACCTTATCCGTATGCAAAATGCTATTAAACCGCTTTGGGAAAGTCGCCCTGTTTATGATGTATTAACTGAATTGTCTGAGAAAATGGGGGTAAAAGACCAATTTACCCAAGGCCGTACTCAAGAGCAGTGGGTAGCGTATTGTTATGAACAATTACGAAAACGTGATCCGCATTTACCGCCTTTTGCTGATACTGATGGCATGGGGGTTATCGATCGCAAACTTGCCGATAGTGATAGCCAAATTGGATTAAAAGCTTTTAGAGATGATCCCATTAAAAATCCATTAACTACCCCGTCAGGAAAAATAGAAATCTATTCAGAAACGTTAGCGAACATTGCCAATGAATGGGAACTCGATGCGCAAGATGTGCTGTATCCTATTCCTGCCTATTTACCAGCGATTGAAGGCAGTGAAGATAAATCTAAACGTCAACAATATCCGTTGCAACTTATTGGATTTCATACCAAAGGGCAATGCCATTCTACTTACAGTAATTTGCCACAATTGCGTGAAGCTGTCGCTAACCGTATTTGGATTAATCCATTTGATGCCGAACAACGGCAAATAAAACATGGACAATTAGTTGAAGTTTATAACGATCGTGGTCGGTTGCATATTGTCGCTAAAGTTACGCCAAGGATATTTCCAGGTGTTGTTGCGATTCCCCAAGGAATGTGGGCAAAAAATAATGCTGCAGGGATTGATATTGGCGGTTGCATTAATCGTTTAACATCATTGCGTCCAACGGTGCTTGCTAAAGCAAATCCACAGCATACCAACTTGGTTGATGTCAAACTGGTATCGGATACGTGTTTCGCGTTATAAATAAAAGGACGGATAATAAAAATGCAATATGGATTTTATATTGATTCTTCAAAATGCACGGGTTGTAAAACTTGCCAAGTGAGTTGTAAAGATGAAAAAGATAGTGCTTTAGGCGTCCGTTTTCGCCGTGTTTATGAATATGGTGGTGGTGGTTGGCAGCTAGTTGATAAGCTTTGGCAAAATGATACTTTTACCTATTATTTGTCTATCGCATGTAATCATTGCGAACAACCTGCTTGTGTGCAGAGTTGCCCAACGGGGGCAATGCATAAACGTTCACAAGATGGCTTAGTGGTTGTTAATCAAGACATTTGCATGGGGTGCCGAAATTGTGAAACCCACTGTCCATATGGAGCACCACAATTTGATTATCAAAAAAAGGTCATGTCAAAATGTGATGGTTGTTATGAACGTGTTGTCGAGGGATTAAAGCCTGTTTGTGTTGAGTCATGCCCACAGCGAGCTTTAGATTTTGATGAAATTGAAACACTACGCCAGCACTATGGCGAACAATGCGATATTGCGCCACTACCAAGCTCACAGCTCACTAAGCCCAATATTGTAATAAAACCCCATGCACAAGCTAAGATGTCTGGCGATACCTTAGGTAAAATACTTAATCCTGAAGAAGTATAAGTAATATGTCATAATTACCACGGGTTTTTTTTGGGGGTATCAGTGTAACTAACTGATAGAACCATTCTAAGGAGATATTTATTTGGATAAGTTAGTTACTATCACATTAGCTAAACTACTTGGTATGTTCTTTTATTATCCACCCAATAGTAAAGTTACTACATCATTAACGCCGGCCTTATTACATATTAACCATTTAGCTCCATGGAAAGATTCTATCCTTATTTATGAGCAGTGCCATATATTAGTTAATCAAATTGATAATCCAGACCTTAATTATCAATTTTCACTATTATTTGAAGGACAGGGAACAATGCCTGTGCCTCCGTGGGGTTCATTTTATTTGGGTAAAGAAAACCTATTGCTAGGAAAATCACTAGAAAGCTATCGTCAATTTCTGCAACAACATGGGGTAAAACTCAATACAGGAATAAACGAGCCAGAAGATCAATTTGGATTAATGCTTATGGCATACGCCATGTTGTTGGAAAATAATCACCATGTAACAGCAAAACAATTAATTGATGAACATTTGTTAAGTTGGTCATCAACCTATTTAAAAAAGCTACAGAAAAGCCAGATTAGCCCATTTTATCAAGCGTTAGCGGTAATTGCTGAGCAATATTTACACATGCTGTGATTAACATCTTGTGCAAACCGATTCAATCTAATGTGGTTATTTGGGGCAAATATTCATTGGCATCACTCATTGGGTATAACTTGCCATACCGTAACATTGCAGCTTTTAGCGTAATGGGTATAATCGCTATTATGATTTATTTAGAATAGATATTATTAATGTTAGCTTATTTACAACTCATGCGATTGGATAAGCCAATTGGATCATTGCTTTTACTCTGGCCCACACTTTGGGCTATTTGGCTTACGGGTCATCCATCTACTTATATTACTATTATTTTTGTGCTTGGCGTGTTTGTTATGCGCTCGGCAGGTTGTGTCGTGAATGATTATGCCGATCGCCATTTTGATGCACACGTTGAGCGAACAAAAAACCGCCCCCTTGCTCGTGGTACTTTAACCGAAAAAAACGCACTATGGACGCTATTGGTCTTATTACTGATAGCGCTTTGTTTATTGTTAAATTTAAATAAGCTGTCATGGCTAATTGCTTGCTTTGCGTTACTTACCGCACTCATTTACCCTTTCATGAAGCGTTACACCCATTTACCACAAGTCACCTTAGGCATCGCATTTAGTTGGAGTATTCCGATGGTATATGCAGCAACCATTGAACAGTTCCCCTTAACGTGCTGGATACTTTTCTTGACTAATATCTGTTGGACAATTGCTTACGATACCCAATATGCGATGGTAGATCGTAATGATGATATAAAAATTGGCATCAAATCCACGGCTATTTTATTTGGCAATTATGATAAATTAATTATTGGATTATTACAGATAATATCTGTTATTGGCTTGTTATTTATTGGTTTAATCAATCAGTTATCGCTGATATTTTATATGGCTGTATTATTGGTTATAGGACTACTTATTTACCAACAATGGCTCATAAAAAACCGAGATAGAAACAAATGTTTTAGTGCCTTTATGAATAATAATTATGTTGGTTTTATTATTTTTTTAGGTTTGTTGTTTGTTTGACAATGAGCCGTAAACTAGATCGCTCGTGAACAGAGGTTAACAAGTGCAGTATAAGCCACTTAAAAAACTTTAATAAAATCAATGGTTTTTCTGACTGTTTTTTAGTGCAAAATATCTTGCTTAGGCTATCTAGCGTTGTGTGAGCGTACGGCATTTTGCACCAAATCTGCTAAATCAGGCATGATAACACTAGCTTGTTTTATTAATAAAAACTAAAATGCCCGACACACCACCATCTTAGAACAGTAACATCACTAAACAATAAAGGAAGCCGTTGATTTTTTTTTAAAAGCTAAAATAAAAACTTCAATAAAATCAATGGTTTTCTGACTGTTTTTAGTGCAAAATATATTGCTTAGGCTATCTAGCGTTATGTGAGAGTACAGCATTTTGCACCAAATCTGCTAAATCAGGCATGATAACACTAGCTTGGTTTATTAATAAAAACTAAAATGCCCGACACACCACCATCTTAGAACAGTAACATCACTAAACAATAAAGGAAGTCGTTGATTTTTTTAAAAAAGCCAAAATAAAAACTTCAATAAAATCAATAGGTTTTCTGACAGTTTTTTAGTGCAAATGCCTTGTTTTCAACTGGCCAACCTATTAGCCTTGCTCTGCAAGCGTTGCTTGGACAATCCGCAATGCATCAAAAGTTTCTTTAACATCGTGTACACGAATAATTTGGGCTCCTTTCATGGCTGCAATCACGGCACATGAAACACTGCCGAGAGTACGTTCTTGTGGCGGTACATTTAATACTTGCCCAATCATCGATTTTCGAGACATGCCAACCAATAAGGGTAAGTTGAAATGATGGAACTTTTCAAGCATTGCTAATAGGCGGTAATTATGGGCTAGCGTTTTGCCAAATCCAAAACCAGGATCGAGTATGATTTTTTCTCGAACAATACCGGCATTTAAGCAACGATCTATATGCTTTGCAAAAAATAGGTCGACTTCTTGATATATGTCTTGCTGGTAGTGTGGTGCATTTTGCATGGTTTTAGGATCGCCTTGCATGTGCATAATGCAAACAGGTAACCCTGTTTGTGCAGCGGCTTCAATAGCGCCAGGCTCTGTAAGGGCTCGAATATCATTGATTAGGTGAGCGCCTGCTTTAGCAGATTCTGTCATGACTTGTGGTTTTGAGGTATCAACCGATATCCAGACATCAAAATAACGAGCAATTTTTTCAACGAGTGGGATAACACGGTTAAGCTCTTCATCAACGGAAACCTCGGTTGCACCTGGGCGTGTTGATTCGCCTCCTACGTCAATAAATGTTGCTCCAGCTTGAATCATGCTATCAACCCGGCGCATGGCATCATCAAGATTGTTATAAGTCCCACCGTCAGAAAACGAGTCTGGCGTCATATTTATAATGCCCATAACTTGTGGGAATGAAAGATCCATCACTTGATTTTTAAAATGTATTTCCATGATTAAAAGCCTTATAGGGTTAGTGTTAATAATGCAATAATTTAAATGGCATTGAGACTTATCAACTAGGTTGAGTTAAATTTTTAGCTTGCTTGTTGTTTTATTCAGGTAAATTTACTTATCATCTATTTTTATTTTACCGATAAAAAACGCGCCGTAGCGCGTTATATTTTATTTGAGCTTATTAACCTTTTGATTGAGGCGGTATGTCGCTTCCTTCATTGGGTATTTTGCTTGCTGCATGTTCGTCACTTTCAGTCCAATCATCAGGCGCTGTAATCGGGCGACGAGCAATTAAATCTGCAACTTGTTTTGCTCCAATGGTTTCATACTTCATTAGCGCATCTTTCATTGCATGAAGGATATCGATATTGTCAGTTAATATTTGACGAGCTCGTTGATAATTACGATCGATAATGGCTTTGACTTCTTCGTCGATAATTCTCGCTGTTTCGTCAGAAATATCTTTCGGTCGGCCGTATGAATTATCATCATTTTCGTAAAATAATGGGCCTAAGCGTTCAGAAAACCCCCATTGTGTTACCATTGCTCGTGCATATTGTGTGGCAACTTTTATATCATTTGAGGCACCAGTAGAAATTTTATTGGCACCGTAGATGAGTTCTTCTGCAAGTCGTCCTCCATAAAGAGTTGCAATATCGCCTTCCAGTTTTTCGCGACTTTCACTAACTCGATCGCCTTCAGGTAAGAAAAAGGTTACACCCAGTGCGCGCCCACGTGGAATAATGGTGACTTTATGGATAGGATCATGATCAGGCATTAAGTAGCCAATAATGGCATGTCCTGCTTCATGATAAGCGGTTGAAATAAGTTGCTCTTGAGTCATGGTTAATGAACGTCTTTCCGTGCCCATGTTAATCTTATCTTTAGCTTCTTCAAATTCATCCATTGTGACCACACGCTTATTGCGACGCGCAGCAAATAAAGCCGCTTCATTGACTAAATTCGCTAATTCTGCACCAGAATAACCCGGCGTTCCACGCGCTAGTACCGATAAATCAACATCAGATCCTAGAGGCACTTTACGCACATGCACTGCAAGAATTTGTTCTCGGCCTTTCATATCTGGTAAGCCAATTTGTACTTGGCGGTCAAAACGACCTGGACGGAGTAAGGCTGGATCTAAAATATCGGCTCGGTTGGTTGCTGCAATGATAATGATGCCACTATTGGCTTCAAAACCATCCATTTCAACTAGCATTTGGTTTAATGTTTGTTCACGTTCATCATGCCCGCCCATTGAACCTGCGCCACGTTTTCGGCCTACAGCGTCAATTTCGTCAATAAAGATGATACAAGGCGCATGTTTGCGAGCTTGTTCAAATAGATCTCGGACACGTGATGCCCCCACACCAACAAACATTTCAACAAAGTCTGAACCTGACATACTGAAAAAAGGCACCTTGGCTTCGCCAGCGATTGCTTTTGCTAGTAATGTTTTACCTGTACCAGGAGGCCCAACCATTAAAATACCTTTTGGAATTCGTCCACCTAGTTTTTGGTATTTACCTGGATCACGTAAAAAATCGACCACTTCAGTGACTTCCTGTTTTGCCTCTTCACTGCCCGCAACGTCGATAAATTTGGTCTTAACTTGGTCTGGTGTTAGCATTTTGGCTTTGCTTTTGCCAACTGACATTGGGCCACCTTTACCACCACCTTGCATTTGGCGCATCATAAAGAGCCAGAACCCAATAAGTAAAATGATAGGGAACCAAGAAATAAATATGCTCATTATTAAACTTGGTCTTTCATCAGGTGCACCATAGACAGGTACTTTGTTGGCTAACAAGTCATCCATTAGTTTTTCATCTAAATACGGGATGTAAGTAACGTAGTTGCCTTTATTTTTGGTTGTGGCAATAATTTCACGTCCTTTAATATGCACTTCTTGGAGATTACCAGCTGTGATATCGGAATTAAATTGGGTATAATTGACTTGAGGCCCGCTATTAGATATTGAACTGAATTGATTAAATACAGTAATCAATACTACAGCAATAACTCCCCAGATCAGTAAATTCTTTACCATGTCGTTCAAAAGAAAAACCTCTCATAAAAATTAACAGTTACGACTAAATTTAACGAAGTATGGTACTACAAAATTATACAACTGGCTACTTCATCCCCATTGCAACAATATAAACTTCTCGAGACCTAGCTCGCGAAGCCTCTGGCTTACGAATTTTCACTGTTTTAAACATCAAACGTACTTGTTTTAGGTATTCTTCAAATCCTTCACCTTGAAACACTTTGACAATAAAATTACCATTAGGCGCAAGCACATCTCTACACATCTCTAATGCAAGCTCTACTAAATACATGGCTCTGGGGATGTCAACAGCGGGTTGCCCGCTCATATTTGGCGCCATATCTGACATGACAACCTGAACTTTTTCTTCACCAACTCGTTCGAGTAACGCTTTTAGAACGGCTTCGTCCCGAAAATCACCTTGCAAAAAGTCAACACCTACAATGGGATCCATTGGTAATAAATCACAAGCAATAATGCGACCTTTGTTACCTATAAGTGATGCAACATATTGTGACCAACCACCAGGAGCTGCACCTAAATCAACAACGGTAATACCTGGTTTGAATAATTTGTCACTTTTTTGTATTTCTTCAAGTTTAAACCACGCTCGAGATCGTAGCCCTTTTTTTTGCGCTTGTTGTACAAAGCGATCATTAAAATGCTCATTGAGCCAACGTGTTGAGCTTGCAGAGCGTTTTTTGTTACTCACTGCGAATAAATCCTTAATCTAAAGAGGTCACTTTATTGATTACAAATATATATAAGGGTAGAATAACAAAATTGCAACTTAATATGATAAAAAATTTAATGAATTTATCGAATAAACAAAAACAGTACTTAAAAGGCGAAGCCCATCATTTAAAACCTATTGTCATGATTGGTGCTAACGGGTTTACCGAAGGTGTACTTGCCGAAATTGACAATGCCTTAAATTTCCATGAATTAATTAAAATTAAGGTTTCTGCTGAAGATCGTGAAACTAAAAAGCTTATTTGCGATGCCATTATTCGTGAAACCAAGGCTTTGCCAGTGCAATTGGTGGGTTCTAATTTTACTATTTTTAGACCAAGTGAAGATAAGAAAATCACTTTACCTAAATAAATACGACAACAGGGCTATCAGCCCTGTTTGTTATTTATAATGTATTGAAGATTAGATATATTCCACTTTAATAATATCAAATTCCACATCACCACCTGGCGTTTTAATTTGTACTGTATCGCCATCTTCTTTGCCGATTAAACCTCTAGCAATCGGTGAATTGACTGAAATAAGATTTTGCCTGTAATCTGCCTCATCATCACCTACGATACGATAGGTTGTTTCTTCGTCTGTTTCTACATTGATAACGGTTACTGTTGCACCAAAAATAATACGCCCAGTATTTTTTACTTTAGTTATGTCAATAATTTGTGCTTGTGAAAGTTTGCCTTCAATTTCTTGAATACGGCCTTCACAAAAGCCCTGCTGTTCTCTTGCGGCATGGTATTCAGCATTTTCTTTTAAATCGCCGTGAGCTCTTGCTTCAGCTATGGCTGCTGTTATTTGTGGTCTTTTGACATTTTTGAGCTCTTCAAGTTCGGCTCGTAATAATTCAGCTCCCTTAACCGTCATTGGGATTTGTTTCATCTAGGTATCTCCCGTTTTTACTTATAGTAAATAAAAATAACTCTCCCTTATCTTAATCAAAGAAGGGGAAAGTGAGTTGTTCAGTTATTATTTAAAAATATATAATGAAAGTTTATATCTTAACTGTAAAACCAACTTAACCACAAATCATTTATACGCAATGAGGTGCTATTTTGGTTAAAATCAGTTATCGTAATGCAATTATTCATAGTTCATTATAACAATTAAATTTATTTATGCGACGATTACGATTTTATATCATCATTTTTCTATTCATTTTTTGGCTTTTAGTTTTGTTGTCTTATTTTGTTGTGCAAACCTCTTTTGGCGCTAAAGTAGTTAGTCAGCAATTATCTAGATTAAGTTCTTATACAATTTCAATCGGCAACGTTCATCATTCGTTTTCAAATTTCTATGAATTGGCTTTTGATGAAGTCGTGGTGAGCGATAATAAGCAAGAATTTATTCATATTCCTAAATTAGTGATAGGATTGGATAAAAGCAATCTTTGGCAATTATCCCACTTTAATTATATTACCATTATTAACGGTGTGGTTGCTGATACTCACTTTGGCCACTATGCCTTTTCAAGCAATACGCTAAAATTTGTTAATTCAAACGTTGATGTACTGGTCAATAATGGAAAAGACAAACTTTCATTCAATAAAATTAATGGGGGCATTCAACCTTTTATTTCATCGGGAGCAGGTCAGTATCAATTTGATTTTTCTTCACAAGATGTTTTAGTGAATCAAATTCCAATAAAATCACTACTTATTCAAGGGTTCCATCGCGATGGTGTTACAACGATTACTAATTTAGGTGGAAATATTCATAATGGCTTTTTTGTGAGTAAATTAAAAGTACTTGCTGATAATAGTTTGAATATTGATCAATTAAAGTTACATAATATCAATTTCCAATCAACAGATGACGTGTTTTGGAGCAACTATTCCCATATTTTGCCAAAATTAACTATTAAGCAATTATCAATACTTGAAAGTAGTATACAATTGCCTCATTTTTTAATTGAGAAAGGCAATATTGAAGCAACCAATCTTTGTTATGATGATAAGTGGCGTTTTGAGCAAAGCTCTTTTACTTTTAATGCTGATAATGTTGTTTTACATGAGCAGTCATTTTCGTCGGTATTGGTTCAATTATCATCCGATAATCAAGCAGTGACGATTCAAAAAGCGTTAGCGAAATGGAATAAAGGCAGTATAAATTTTTCTGGAAAATGGAAAGATAATGACCTACAGCTAGAGAAATTAACATTAGCCGATATCAATTATGACGTTCCTGAAAAATTTGAGCTACCCGTGTTACCCGATATTTTTAAGCATATTATAGTTGATAAGCTTGATATTTTACAAAGTTTAATAATTAGAAAATACAGTGATTTCCCGTTTAGCCTATATAATTTTCAAGCTTCAGGTTCAAATGTTGTTTTAGCTGAAAATCAAAAATTAGGCATATTTTCAGGCACTGTGTTTTTTAAATCAGAAAAAGGTTCGTTCAATAAAATTGATATTCGTTATCCAGATCTGGTTCTAAAATTTGATTCTCAACATCATGCTTTATTAACTTTTGGCTCTTTAGTTGATAGTGGCATGATCGAATCCCAAGTGGATATTGATCTGTTGCAAAATGAACCGTTATCTTTGAAATTTAATGCATATAATATCACCAGTTCGTTGTTAGAAGACTGGAAATTGGTAAAGCAACCTCCAACAGCGATAAATTATTCAGCTAATTTACATGGACAATTTCGACCATTTAGCTTTGCAGGGGTGTTTTCGACAAACGAGGGAAATGATTATATTATCAATCTTGAGCATTGATTTTTATAAAAGCATCGTTATATAACTGGTTAAGATGTATAAGATGCGCTTTCTATGTGTGTTTGAGCGTGAAAGCTCAACAATTAGTATGATATGAGGGTGTTATTTTGCTTGTAAGATTAGATAAATGGCTTTGGGCTGCAAGATTTTATAAGTCTCGCTCATTAGCTCGAGAAATGGTTGAAGGTGGTAAGGTACATTATAATGGTCAGCGCTCTAAACCAAGTAAAATTGTTGAAGTTGGAGCCATTTTAACGCTTCGCCAAGGTTTGGATCAAAAAACAATTCAAATTTTAGCTATTAGCGAGCAACGAAAAACTGCTACTGAAGCTCAACAACTTTATCTAGAAACTGCCGATAGTATTGTTAAACGAGAAGCAATGGCACAAGCACGTAAACTCAATGCATTGACAATGCCGCATCCCGATAGAAGACCTGATAAAAAGGAGCGGCGCGATTTGATTAAATTTAAATACAATAGGCAACAAGGTGACAACAATTAATATGGATACTTTAAATCGTTTTTTATTTGATAATCATCCGATTCGTGGTGAAATTACCCGTCTTGAGCAGACGTATGAAGCGATTTTAGATAATCATTCATACCCAATTGCGGTACAAAAATTACTTGGTGAATTGTTGGTTGTAACCAGTTTATTAACCGCAACACTAAAATTTGAAGGTGATATTGCTGTGCAGTTGCAGGGTGATGGCGCTTTATCTTTAGCGGTAGTGAATGGTAATGATCAACAACAGTTACGTGGTGTTGCTCGAGTTAACGGCGAGATCGCTGATAATGCGACGCTTAAAGATATGGTAGGTAATGGTTATGTTGTTATCACTATCACACCAAAACACGGTGAGCGTTATCAAGGAATTGTCGGCTTAGAAAAAGATACGCTTATTGGTTGTATCGAAAACTATTTTATGCAATCGGAACAACTGCCAACGCGCTTATTTGTCAAAACGGGAGTGTATAACAATAAGCCAATGGCAGCAGGCATTTTATTGCAAGTTTTGCCCGCTCATGAAAACACCTATGAATCATTTGAGCATCTTAGTGCATTAACTGAGACAATGACTAGCGATGAGCTGTTTCAGCTTCCTACCGATGAGATTTTATACCGCCTATATAATCAAGAAGACGTACGCCTTTTTGAAACACAGGATATTATTTTTAAGTGCGGATGTTCACGCCAACGTTGCGAGAATAGCTTAATGACCTTACCAAATAATGAAGTTGATGAAATTCTAGCTGAACAGGGCGGCAAAATTGATATTCATTGTGATTATTGCGGAAAGCATTATTTATTTGATTCAATCGATATTGCCGAAATGAGAAGCAAACATAACTTTAGTTATCATTGATATTGCAGATAAAAAGAACCACTAAAACTTATAAAGTTTTAGTGGCAAAGTGAAATATAGGGAAATTAAACCCACATTTAGTCTATCAGAATTGGCAAAAGATACCAATTTTTTTTAACGGTTTCATGTAATTTTTTATTAAAGACACTGATAAACCTGCTTTTCATTAATAAAAATTTAGAATAAAGAACATATTTGATCTAAATTTTTGTCTAACTAACATATATTATCTATATAGATATCTTCAACAAGAGCGTGTTGATTACTGATCTTCCATTTAATATTAAAATGGTAAAGCGTCAGTCCATAGGTTTGTTCATTAATTTTTTTTTGTTTGTAGGCAGGCCTTGGATCTTGAGAAATAACTTGGGTAATGAGCTCAGTGAGCTGAGGATAATCCTGTTTTTGTAAATCTAAAATTAATTGTGCTTTTTGTGAAAATGTAACAGTTAGCTTTTCTTCTGGTGTAGATTGTGCGTATCCTGCAAATGCATCTGAATGGCTGTCACAATAAGGAATATAAGGCTTGATATCAATAATTGGTGTGCCATCGACTAAATCTAGGCTACCTAGTTTTAAAATGACCTGTTTATTTTCAACAAGGATGTCTTTTAATTCAACAGCAGAAAGCCCTATATGATTAGGTCTAAATGGTGAGCGTGTCGCAAATACTCCCATTGTTTTATTACCGCCTAAACGCGGAGGGCGTACGGTTAATCTCCATTTTTCAGGAGCAATATGGTGAAATAGGAATAATAGCCATAAATGTGAAAACTGTTCCAGCCCTTTAACACTGACGGGATCATTGTAAGGCGCTAATAAGTAAAGCTCGCCTTGTCCTGCGTTAACTAAATTAGGTTGCCTTGGCACAGCAAATTTTTCACTATAAGGGGAACGGATTATGCCGATTGGCTTTATTTGATATGTCATTGTTTATTGATTTATAGAAAATTTTTAAGTGGATTGGTTTATTTTCTTTATGCTAATCGTTTGCATGCTAATAGCTTTTATGCTAATAGCTTTCCGCCGATAACAGAAGCCGGCGGAATTGATAGTAATAAGTATTTATTGTAAGTTATTACCAACCGCGAATAGCGCCACCATTAAAGATTTGGTTAGCTTTTTCTGCCACTGCGTCAGTTTGGTATGCTTTAACAAAGTTTTTTATGCTTTCATTCTCTTTGTCAGCTTCACGAGAAACAATAATGTTAACATAAGGGGATTCTTTATCTTCTACAAAAATACCATCTTTACTTGGTGTTAAGTTGGCTTGCCCTGCAAAGGCGTTATTGATAATTGCAAGATCAACTTGAGCATCATCTAATGAACGTGGCAACATTGGTGCTTCAAGTTCAACGATCTTATAGTTATAAGGATTGCTAGTGATATCAAGTACAGTAGGCAATAAACCTTTAGATTTATCAACTGTAATCATGCCTTCATGTTGTAATAATAATAACGCTCGTCCTAAGTTGGTTGGGTCATTAGGAATGGCAATAGTTGAATTAGCTGGAATAAAGAAGGTTTCACCGCGTGGTGATGTCACTTTTACACCTTCACCTATTTCTGTTGATTCTTCAATCGGTTTTAATTTGCGAGAATAGCTTGAAATTGGATAAACAAATGAGTTTCCAACAACAGCTAATTTATAGCCACGTTCTTTTATTTGCTCATCTAAATAAGGCTTATGTTGGAACGCGTTTACTTCAATTAAGCCATCATTTAATGCTTGGTTTGGTGTAACGTAATCGTTAAAAATAACTAGTTCAACGTCTAAATTATAAAGATCTTTTGCTTGTTGTTTAGCTACTTCGGCAACCTCTTGTTCAGGACCAGAAATCACTCCTACTTTGATAGAACTTACTTTAGCAGGCTCTGCTGATTTGTTATCTGTTGTAGCTGGTTGTTTATTATTATCACAGCCAGTTAAAAAAAATGCACTTACCAATGTGCTAATAAGTACTAGCTTTTTAATAGACATATATTTCTCCCAAAATTAATGATGTGTAACTCGTTTAACAATCCTATTGCCAATAAATTGAATAATAAAGACAATAATAATTAATATAACCAAAACAGTATTCATTATAGCAGGCTTGTAGCCGTTGTAACCATATTGAATAGCTAGTTGTCCAAGACCTCCAGCGCCAACGGCTCCGGCCATCGCAATGTATCCTGTCAAAGTAATTAAGGTAATCGTCATGCTATTAACAATTACAGGTAATGATTCAGGTAATAAAACCTTATATATAATTTGAAATGGTGTTGCTCCCATTGAGCGAGCCGCCTCAATTAACCCTTTAGGTACATCTAACAATGCATTTTCAATCATGCGTGCAATTAATGGTGATACACCAATACTTAACGGTACTACAGCTGCTTGTTTACCTATAAAGGTTCCCATTAACAACGTGGTAAAAGGAATAATCCATACAATTAGTATAATGAACGGAATAGAACGAAATATATTAGTAATAAATGAAATAGCACTATTAGTTATATAGCAATCTAAGATCTGCCCTTTGCGTGTTGTATAAAGCAATATTCCAATAGGTAATCCAATCACTGTTCCCCAAAAACCCGATAGAAAGATCATATAAAGGGTTTCATCAGTGGCTTGTGCCATTTTCAATAGCATAGCTTGATTAAAACCATTGTATGATGAACAAAAAGCAACAAAGTCACCCCAAAAGCTGTATTGGGATAAATAATGAAATAGTGATTCGAAAGGTTTAAAGGAAGGAATAAAATCAAACATAGCCGAGAACCTCTACTTGGGTATTATTTTTTATTAAAAATTGAATTGCTGGTGCCATACTTTTCGGGTTCCCTTTCATTTCTGCTAGCATTAAGCCAAATTTAACCCCCCCTGCATAATCCATTTGTGCACTAATAATATTACTATCAATTTCAAATTCTTTAGCAATTTGCGATAACAAGGGGGAGTCGACAGAAACTCCCGTAAACTCTAAACGTACTAAAGGATTGAGCCCTTCTTTTGGCTCAGGTGATAGCCTTGTTAAATAATCATCAGGGATATTAAGATGCAAGGTTGATTGAATAAATTGTCGTGCAATATCTGTTTTTGCATGTGAGAACATTTCACCTACCGATGATTGTTCAACCAATTCTCCATTGCTGATCACTGCTACTTGATCACAAATTTGTTTTACTACATCCATTTCATGTGTGATTAATAAAATGGTTAGTCCTAATTTTTGGTTGATATCTTTTAATAATGCCAAAATTGAACGAGTGGTTTCAGGATCAAGGGCACTTGTTGCTTCATCGCATAATAAAACTTTGGGCTCACTTGCTAAAGCTCGGGCAATGGCAACACGTTGTTTTTGACCGCCAGACAAATTGGAAGGATAAGCATCGGCTTTTTCAGCTAAGCCAACTAATTCAATTAATTCATTAACCTTTTGCTTGATTTTTGATTTTGGGGTTTGGCTTAATTCAAGAGGAAATGCAATATTATCAAATACTGTCCGTGAAGAAAGTAAGTTGAAGTGTTGAAAAATCATGCTTATCTTTTGACGTATTTTGATTAACTTTCTATTTGATAGATGTGTTATTTCTTGATTATCAAAAAAAATTTTACCACTAGTCGGTTTTTCTAGAAGATTAACACAACGAATAAGTGTGCTTTTTCCTGCCCCTGATTTACCGATAACACCATAAATTTTTCCTTGAGGAACATGTATTGTAATGTCTTTTAATGCATGAATTGGCGTTTTATTATGTTCGAATATTTTCGAAATATGTTGTAACTGTATCATAATATATAAAAATAAAATGTGAATAGGCGAATATTAAGACGTCTAGACATCTAAGTCAATCGATAATATGCTATGCGAAGTAGAGCAATACCTAAATTAAAAGGAAAAGAGTCAATATGAAACCTGCTATTTTTTTAGATCGAGATGGTACTATTAATGTAGATTATAATTATGTGCATACCATTGATAAATTTCATTTCATTGATGGTGTTATTGATGCGATGCAAGAGCTCAAGAAAATGGGTTTTTTGTTAGTCATAACAACAAACCAATCAGGTATTGCCCGAAACATATTTACTGAAGAACAATTTCACACGTTGACAGAATGGATGGATTGGTCACTACAAGATCGCGGTGTTGATTTAGATGGTGTGTATTATTGCCCTCATGATCCGTTAATTGATAACTGTGAATGTCGCAAACCAAGTCCCGGTATGATTCAAACAGCAGCCAAAGAACTAAAAATTGATATTGCTAATTCCTATATGGTTGGGGATAGAGTGTCTGATTTATTGTCGGGTAAAAAAGCGGGTGTTAAAAAAACCGTATTAGTAAAAACGGGTGATACCATAACAGAAGAAGCATTAGAACAAGCTGATTGGGTTATTGATAGTTTGGCTGATCTGCCAAAAAGAATAAAAAACCAATCTTGATTGTGGTTTTAACTAATACAGTGTTTAGATTAAACGCTGTATTAAAGTGATACTTTTAAGTCTTAGTGAGGCAATGGTTAATCCAATAAAACAGGCACTAATAAAAGTAACAACAGTTATACCTAGCTGATTTATAGAAAAAGAATAGCTGCCAAATATAAAAATAAGCAAAGTAATAAGTACTATTAAGCTCCAATATGGAAAATCAACTTTATCCTGTTTAGATGTTACAATTGGTAAATAATAAATAGTCCCACCAAACTCATACCGATTAATGAACTACCATGTTGTAATAATTTATAAATTGGAATTTCCATTTTCCCTATATTAACAGTATCTTGTAATAAACTGAAAAGTTGAACAAAGCAACCCCCCAATGCTGACAGCAATATTTATTCCAGTTGAAAATTAAAGAATTAGCAAATCGCCTATAAAAGAAATTAGGTAAATTTTTAATTAAAGTATTTCGGACAATAAAATGAAAAATATAAGTCATAACTAGGGTCATTGATAAATCAAATAAAAAAATACCAGCTAGACTATGACTTAAAGTGTTTTTTACCTCCATTCTTAAGAAGTATTCAAAATCGGGCGCCATACTACCAATAATCAAAGCCGTCATAGAAAATAGGTGGGGTTTCTTATATAGAGGTAATATGATAGCAGGATGAGCGAATGTAAAAGGCATTTTTTATTCTAACTTAATAAAGCGTATTTAATTTGAAGTTATTTTGTCTGTTATAAAAAATATAATTAACTAGCAAAGATATTAAAATTTGCATTTACAATAACTAACTTTAGTTTGTTTTTAGCTCATCTTGAATAAAAAAAACGCAAACAAGAATAAAATGCGCAATAACCCCTTGCGCGAATTTTTAAAGCCCCTATAATGCGCATCCACTGACACGGCGTCAGCGAAAAGCTGAGGCAAGTTAGTGAAAAATTAAGATCAAAAATTTTGAAAAAAAGATCTTGACGAATAAAAAAGGTTAGCGTAGTATACGCAACCCTTGAGACAGCGAAGTAAATTAACGAAAAGTTAGTTGATTTAAAAAGGCTGTTAGCTCTTTAAAAATAAGAAACAGACAATCTGTGTGGGCACTTGCGAGACAAAAGATTAAAGTCTACGGACTAAAAAAATTAAGTCTTGATAAGTGACACTGAAGATTCATTTGAATATGTCAGAGACAGTTATTGAGCATCAAACTTTAAATTGAAGAGTTTGATCATGGCTCAGATTGAACGCTGGCGGCAGGCTTAACACATGCAAGTCGAACGGTAACATGAGTGCTTGCACTTGATGACGAGTGGCGGACGGGTGAGTAAAGTATGGGGATCTGCCGAATGGTGGGGGACAACAGTTGGAAACGACTGCTAATACCGCATAAAGTTGAGAGACCAAAGCATGGGACCTTCGGGCCATGCGCCATTTGATGAACCCATATGGGATTAGCTAGTAGGTGGGGTAAAGGCTCACCTAGGCGACGATCTCTAGCTGGTCTGAGAGGATGGCCAGCCACACTGGAACTGAGACACGGTCCAGACTCCTACGGGAGGCAGCAGTGGGGAATATTGCACAATGGGGGTAACCCTGATGCAGCCATGCCGCGTGTATGAAGAAGGCCTTCGGGTTGTAAAGTACTTTCGGTGATGAGGAAGGTGTTGTATCTAATAGGTGCAACAATTGACGTTAATTACAGAAGAAGCACCGGCTAACTCCGTGCCAGCAGCCGCGGTAATACGGAGGGTGCGAGCGTTAATCGGAATGACTGGGCGTAAAGGGCATGTAGGCGGATAATTAAGTTAGGTGTGAAAGCCCTGGGCTCAACCTAGGAATTGCACTTAAAACTGGTTAACTAGAGTATTGTAGAGGAAGGTAGAATTCCACGTGTAGCGGTGAAATGCGTAGAGATGTGGAGGAATACCGGTGGCGAAGGCGGCCTTCTGGACAGATACTGACGCTGAGATGCGAAAGCGTGGGGAGCAAACAGGATTAGATACCCTGGTAGTCCACGCTGTAAACGATGTCGATTTGGAGTTTGTTGCCTAGAGTGATGGGCTCCGAAGCTAACGCGATAAATCGACCGCCTGGGGAGTACGGCCGCAAGGTTAAAACTCAAATGAATTGACGGGGGCCCGCACAAGCGGTGGAGCATGTGGTTTAATTCGATGCAACGCGAAGAACCTTACCTGGTCTTGACATCCACAGAATCCTGTAGAGATATGGGAGTGCCTTCGGGAACTGTGAGACAGGTGCTGCATGGCTGTCGTCAGCTCGTGTTGTGAAATGTTGGGTTAAGTCCCGCAACGAGCGCAACCCTTATCCTTTGTTGCCATCGGTTTGGCCGGGAACTCAAAGGAGACTGCCGTTGATAAAGCGGAGGAAGGTGGGGACGACGTCAAGTCATCATGGCCCTTACGACCAGGGCTACACACGTGCTACAATGGCGTATACAAAGGGAGGCGACCTCGCGAGAGCAAGCGGACCTCATAAAGTACGTCTAAGTCCGGATTGGAGTCTGCAACTCGACTCCATGAAGTCGGAATCGCTAGTAATCGTGAATCAGAATGTCACGGTGAATACGTTCCCGGGCCTTGTACACACCGCCCGTCACACCATGGGAGTGGGTTGCACCAGAAGTAGATAGCTTAACTTTCGGGAGGGCGTTTACCACGGTGTGGTTCATGACTGGGGTGAAGTCGTAACAAGGTAACCGTAGGGGAACCTGCGGTTGGATCACCTCCTTACGAAGAGCTCGTAAGTGCTCACACAGATTGTTT
>NZ_LZGV01000022.1:0-2068 GCF_001690265.1 Gilliamella sp. HK2 | reverse complement strand
GGAAATTCGATTATGCAAATTTATACTAAAAATATTATAACAATTTCTATTTTATATTTTTTGTGTTCGGTCATTAATACTAATTTTACCTATGCGGATATAAACATGATAGTTCAAAAAACAATTATGAAAACACCACAACCTCTAGAAGCTAATAGAATTTACTACCAGTATGATTTTAAAAGTTTTCGTCATAAAGAAGATAGTTCTCCTGCAGAAGGAAAATTATTTTTATCGCCTGCAACGTTAGAAACAGACCCTGACGATAATTCATTATCGGATATTTATCAAATAACAATTAATGAAAATAATCAATATAGTAAAGTGATTAACATATGTAGAAATATTATAGAAATACTCTATCCAACAGAGCCTTTTGAGACACTTGAAGATGGTATCCATTTTTATATTTTAGATAAGGACAACCAATTGCAAAAAAAAGAAAATTTTGAAGCAGTGTTTAAAGAGCCCGGTTATATACGTGTTGAAAAATTAGATGGAAAGGTGATCAGTATTCAAAAACGACCTACATATACGATTATCCATTTTAATTATGAATATTGGCCTAATCAAAATTTAAAGTATAATAAATTGGAGTATTATAATAATGAACATCAAATAATTTATTATGATGAAACTTTTTATGATGAAAATGAAAAAGCTATAGCGGGTAATAGCAAGAATCTGTTAACGCAACAAAATATACGCTATACCTACATAAACAAAGATGGCATATTAAGAGTTGATGAATATTTTGATAGCCAGGGTAATAAAACCAATCATGTGATTTATTATGATAATACTAATGCTGAAGATAAAATCGAAAATCAAATATTGGATCATGAAGGAAAACTGGTAGCAATAAGTAATACGGTGCCTGATGATATATTCGATCCGCTTAAAGAAGAATTAGCTGAGAGTTATCCTTATAATAATTTATTAATGGATATTGAAAAAACAGACGTAGTTTTAACAGAGAAGTTTTTTCTTCATACTGTAGATAAAAATACAACACAATGGGATAACGAGGCGATAAACCGCGCCAAGTATTTACGAATTACTCCTAATCAACCGTATTACGCAAAGGTAACTTATCCCCTTTTTTGGCCTAATCGTTATAAAAATTTTCCCCACCAAAAACCGTTAACATTAATTGAAGCGGAACATCAACAACCTAATGCCAAATACAGTGATTTAATCAAATTTGAAGTGGGCAATAATTATCAGTATAAAACTTTGATTAAAGAAAAGTGGCAACAAACTCCAATCACTTTACCATTAGAACAGTTTAAACCACTAGAAAACGACATCTACTTTTTTGTTATGGACAATAACGGAAAATTAATTCCATTAGAAAACGTTGAACAAGCGGTAGAACAACCAAACTATATACGTGTTGAAAAAGAGATGGGTAAGATAATTTCGATAGTTAAAAAAACACGAATTTATAAAGTATTAAATGAGTTTGAATATCAAGATAATAGTTTGAAAAACAGTAAATTTAATTTACTGGAAAGCACGCTGTTACCAAACTTAATCATTGAGACAAAATGGGAAAATTATTTGCCCAAATACCAAGTGATTAAAGATAATCAAGGAATAACGGTAAGAACAATTACAGTTATCAATCCAACAGATTTTCATGCTATTTTTGAGGAATTTAACTCAAATGGAATAAAAACCAATCGTATTGAAATAAATAAGAATAATGATCCTGACATAATAAACCAATATTTAGACGAAAAAGGACAACTGATTAAAACAACGGATGATTATCCCGAAAAAGATTCAGTCTACGATAAAATTTATAAAGAACCTTTCTATCCTATTTTTATAGATGAGTTGGAATATCAACTTTTTAAGCTTTATCAAAGAGAGTTAGAAAATGATTAATCCCAATCATGTCTACGGTAAATAATACAGTAAAAAATTAGCGTAATTAATTTAAGTTATGTTTTGGGGATAATTAGTACTTAAGTATAAAAGCATTACCATGTATAGCTTTAGGCAAAACCGATGCTCAAGGTAAAGCGCAAATTGTGACATCAGGGTATGAAGAAGATAACGT
>NZ_LZGV01000021.1:0-79103 GCF_001690265.1 Gilliamella sp. HK2 | reverse complement strand
ATAATGTATATTATGTTAAATAAGGTTGTTGTGAATTGAAAGGTAAAGTTAATTGTAATTATCACCTATTATCAGAATATTTTTTAAATAATAAAATAATAATTAATGAACAATTGTTATTTTATTATAAAATATGATAACCTGCTCGTTTGATAAACTGTAATTATTCTATTTAGTCAATATGCAAAATATTTTTAAGACATTACGTTCAAACAGTTATTCTGTTCAATGTGAATTATGTAGCATAAGCTCTCTTTGTCTTCCCGCGTTACTTAACAATAATTTAGATAATGTATTAGAGCGTAAAATGTCTTATGCCAAAGATGAAATTATTGTTAAAGCAAATACACCATTTACTAAATTTTATATTATTCATTCTGGTGCATTAAAGACTTTTGTTACAACACCTGATAATCATCAGCAAATTAATGGATTTTATTTACCTGGTGACATTGTTGGTTTAGATTCAATTTCAACAAAATTATATAACAACAATATCCAAGCGCTTTGCAATACACTTGTTTGCCAGCTTAATTATGATGAATTGATGTCACTGGTTGATCACCAAAAAGATATTAGAGAAATGGTACTTAATTTACTAAGTTCTGATATTTATAATTATCAAAAATTAGTACTTTGTTATTCTCAGAAAAAAGCCGATGAGCGATTAGCAACCTTTATATATTCACTTTATCAACGTTACAAACAAAGAGGTCATTCTTCATTAAATATTAAACTTATGATGAGCCGAGCTGATATTTCTAATTATTTGGGCTTAACAGTTGAAACCGTTAGTAGAAATTTATCAAAGCTTCAAGAGCAAAATATTTTATCAGTTAAAGGAAAACATTTATTTATTAAAGATTTAAATGCTTTGATGGATTTAGGCAAATAAATTTATTTATGTTAAAATAATCACAATAATTTATTGTAAGGTCTTAATATATGACAAGTTTAAAGAAAACATTTATTGCAGTAACTTTGGCCCTCACCCCTATTTCTTCATTTGCTGCCCAACAGTTAACTGAACAGCAGGCTAAAGATCTGCAGTCGTTTAAAAGCATAACTATCCGAGGGGCATTTTATACTGATAATGATTATGTTTTAGCTATGTCAAAAGCGGCAGATAAAGAAGGTGCGGCTTCTTTCTTTATAACAACAACCAATATCAGCCCGTCTAATGATACTTTACGTATTGTTTACGCTAAGCTATATAAAGCAGATGCTGCTAAAGCTGAAGAAAAAGCCGAAAATTTACGTAAATTCGAAGGCGTATATGAATATCCAAAATCTAAAGCAATCCGTTTAGAGCCTTTCAATATTGTACGAATTCGTGGATATTTTCCTAGTGAATATGATATAAACCAAGCAATTGCCAAAGAAGCCTCAGCAAAAGGTGCTTATGCCTATTATATCGATTCGCGTAGCGAGCTTGGTAGCAATCTACAAATTGCTGCTTATTTGTTTAAGAAAGATGCACCAGAACGTAAACTTCAACCTGAAGACGCAATTCCATATGATTCTGAGGCTGGCCAACTCGCTCTTGCACAAGGCGGAGATGCGGCTATGCAAGTTGAAAAACCGGGATATTATTCTCCTTCAGCTTTTAATGAAAAATTTTATGCTGATAAATTTAATAATAAAGTAAAAGTTATTCGTGAACCAGTAAATAATACAAAAACATCTACAGTAAACAGCACATCTACATCTGAGGTTACAGCAGTGACGACGGAGCCTCAACGCATAAATCGTTACACTGTAACGTTATCAGATGGGCGGAAAATTCAAGAATTAAATGATGCAACAGCGGCTAAAATGGTTGCCTTTGATACAATCAAATTTAGAGGCTACTATGTGACTGATCAGGAAATTTCTTATCAAGCAGGTAAACGCGCTATTGATGCTGGCGCCAAATATTATCATATCTCTCGAGTAGCCCATGACTCTAATGGGCCGAACATCACTGTTTTTGTTGATCTTTATCGATAACTTATACCAATAAATGGGCGCATTTCACTGCGCCCTACTTTTCTATCAAACAAAATTACTTAGCCAACTAACCACTATAATTCAGATTTGACTTTATCGATTTGTTGCTCAATACGTTTTGCGGAAATTGGATACGGAGTACCAAGTTGCTGAGCAAATAGATTCACTCTTAGCTCTTCAATCATCCAACGGATATTTATTACTTCTTCTTGCGATTTTGAATTTTCTGGTAAACTATTCACCCACGTTACATATTGCTTTTCAACCGATTCTATGATGTTCAGCGATTGCTTATCTTTGGTAAAATTTACCATTAGTTTTTCAATTCTTTTTTCAATTGCGGATAAATAACGATTAATATCTGGTAGCCGTTTATAACCTGATTTTGCAACAAACCCTTTATAAACAAGGTGATCAAGTTGTTTTTTGATATCAGATAAAGAAAAGGCTAATGATAAATCAATGCGACCTTTTAGTTTTTTATTAATGTTATTATATAAAACCAAAATGGACTCAACTTGTTTTGCAATATCAACCACAGTTTCATTAATATTGCCTTTGGTATAATTTAACAATGACTGATAATTATCTCGATTTTGAATGATCTGATTATTTTTTTCAATCAAATAGTCAACAGCACAAGCAATGCAATCGTCAATTAAACTAAGCACAGTGCCAAAAGCATTAAAATATAAGCTTAATTTAGATTTATTCGGCAATTTTTCATGTAAATATTTAATTGGTGATGGTATGTTAAGTATAAGTAGACGTCTTAATCCTAGTTTAGTTAGTCTTTGTTGCTCATATTGATTATCGATTAATTTAATGCTTACTGAATTTTGGTTATCAATGATTGCAGGGTAAGCTTTAATAGTGTAATTTTTATGAGTTTCTTCATACACACTTGGTAACAAATCAAAAGTCCAATCAGTTAAATCATTCTGTTCAATTTGAACTGTCTTTTGGGTTGTTAACGACGATAATGCCTGTTGAATTTCGTTTTTAAGCTGTTCTTTTAGCAAAATTAGATCTTTACTTGAAGCAATTTCTTTGTTGTTATTATCAACAATGCTAAAAGTTATTTTCAAATAGTCGGGGATTTGATCTAGTTGCCAATCTTCAGTGGTAATTTTTACTCCTGTCATTTTGTGAAATTCAGTTTCTAAACTTTCTAACAAAGATTGGTCTGTAGAAATAGCTCTACGTAAAAACGCATCAGCATAGTTCGGCGCCGGAACAAGATTTCGGCGCAATGATTTTGGTAATGATTTAATGAGTGCAATGATTAAATCTTTTCGGAAACCAGGTACTTGCCAATCAAACCCTTTATTTTTGATCTGATTTAATAAATTAAGAGGTATCTTAATTGTGACACCGTCACGATTATGCCCTATATCGAATTGGTAACTGAGTGCTAATTTTAGATTGCCTTGGTGCCAAAAATCAGGAAAATCATTTAAATTAACTAATTCTGCCGACTGTTTGATCAACATCTTTTTCTCAACACTAAGAAAATCAGGATCAGATTTTTGTTTTTGTTTCCACCAAGTATCAAAGTGTTTAGATGAAATAACGGATTTATCAATTCGTTTATCATAAAAATCAAAAAGTTCATCATCATCGATTAAAATATTTTGTCGGCGAGACTTATGTTCAAGATCTTCAACTTCGCTGATTAATTTTTGGTTCTTTTTATAAAACTGATGACGAGTAAACCAGTCTCCCTCAACTAAAGCATGACGAATAAATAAAGAGCGACTTAACACAGGATCGATTTTACTATAATTTACTATTCGGCTAGCAACAATAGGCAAGCCAAACAAAGTCACTTTTTCATTTGCTATAGTCGTTCCCTGTTTTTTTGACCATCTCGGCTCGTTATAACTGTATTTCACCAAATGTTTAGCTATAGGCTCAATCCACTCGGCTTCAATTTTTGCTACTACCCTTCCCCATAGTCGGCTGGTTTCTACCAGTTCACTAGCAATACACCATTTTGGCTGATTTTTGAAAAGAGCCGAATTAGGAAAAATGGCAAATTTAATATTACGCGCCCCAATATACTCATGCTTTTCAAGTTCTTTCATTCCAACATGAGATAGTAAACCACTTAGTAACGATATATGTAATGAACGATAATCTGCTGTATTGCTATTAATTGGAAACGCTAATTGTTTTATCGTTTGCCTAATTTGTGTATAGACATCTTGCCACTCTCGAATACGGAGATAATTTAAAAACTCTTTTTGACATAATCGCCTAAATTGGTTACCAGATAATATATTTTGTTGCTCTTTAATATAATTCCATAAATTAATCAAAGAAATAAAATCAGAATCCTTGTCAACAAAACGACGATGTTTTTCATCTGAGGCTTGTTGCTTATCAAAAGGTCTTTCTCTTGGATCTTGAATTGACAAAGCCGCAGTAATTATCATTATTTCTTTAGTACAGCCTAATCGCTTTGCTTCAAACAACATTCTGGCCAACCTTGGATCGATAGGAAGCTGAGCTAAAGTTTTCCCTATTTCGGTTAAATGATATCGATTATGTTTGGTATCAATTGCGCCAAGCTCTTCTAATAAACGAATGCCATCACGAATATATTTTGAATCGGGTGCTTCAACAAAAGGAAACGCTGCAATATCGCCTAAACCGAGTGAAGTCATTTGCAATATAACTGAAGCTAAATTGGTGCGTAAAATTTCAGGATCGGTAAATTCGGGGCGAGATAAGAAATCGTGCTCATCATATAAACGAATACAGATACCATCTGAGGTTCGCCCACATCGGCCTTTTCGTTGGTTAGCTGATGCTTGAGATATTGGCTCAATTGGCAATCGCTGAACTTTAGTACGATAGCTATAACGACTAATTCTAGCTAAACCAGGATCGATAACATATTTTATTCCTGGTACTGTTAACGATGTTTCCGCCACATTGGTAGCAAGAACGATTCTCCTTTTTGTGTGGGACTGAAAAATACGATTTTGTTCTGCTGTAGATAGTCTTGCATATAATGGCAAAATATCAGTATGGCGAAGATCTAATTTATTAAGCGTATCAGCAAGATCTCGTATTTCTCTTTCACCTGTTAAAAAAACTAATATATCACCTGCGCTTTCGGTTGATAGTTCATCAATTGCATCAATAATGGGTTGAAAATCATTATTTTTATCGCTATAGCTCTCATTTTCATTTAATGCTAAAGGACGATATCTTACTTCAACAGGAAAAGTACGGCCCGATACTTCAATAATCGGCGCTTGATTAAAATGTTTAGAAAAGCGTTCTACATCAATTGTTGCTGATGTTATTATGACTTTCAAATCGGGACGTTTAGGTAATAGTTGTTTTAAATATCCTAAAATAAAATCAATGTTTAAGCTGCGTTCGTGCGCTTCATCAATAATAATAGTATCATATTGCAATAAAAGTCTATCTTTTTGAATTTCTGCAAGTAATATACCATCGGTCATTAATTTAATCAAAGTGGTTTCACCAACGTGATCAGAAAATCTCACTTTGAAACCAACTAATTGTCCGATTTCTGTCTTTAACTCTTCGGCTATACGATTAGCCACAGAACGTGCAGCTAAACGCCTTGGTTGAGTATGACCTATAAATCCTTTTACCCCTAACCCCAATTCTAAGCAGATCTTAGGTATCTGGGTGGTTTTTCCCGATCCTGTTTCGCCAGCAATGATAACGACTTGATGATGCTTAATTGCATCATAAATTGCTGGTTTTTTTTCAACAACTGGTAAATTAGCTGGAAAATTAATTTTTTTTGGTAACGACGCTACTCTAGTTTGGTAATGTAAAATAGCACTTTGTATATTGGCATCTATATCAGCTATAGTTTGACTTTTTTGGGCTAGTTTAATAATTTTATGCTTATCTAAAAAAGTCATTGAATCAAGATTTTTTAGTTGTTTTTGCGTTAACATAGAGACCAAATATTTTATTTAAAGTAAAAATTAACTTCAATTATAGCAAATTTAACCTATTAGTAGGAGCTCAAATGAAAAAAACGTTATTGCTAATTTCACTATTTTCTTCTTCTTTGCTTATGTATGGTTGTAATGAAGCAAAGAAAATACAAGATACCGATCTTATGCATCACCGTTTTGTGCTCACTAAAGCAAATGGCCAAGATATCTCTTTAGATGATCAAGCTGACATTGTATTTGGTGAAAATATGACTATAACAGGCAAAATGTGTAATCAGTTTTCTAGTCAAGTTACTTTGGATAGCGATAACATTAAAGGTTCAGGTGTTATAATGACTAAAATGCTTTGTAATGACGAACAATTAAACCAATTAGACTATATCATTGAACAGTTAATAGTTAATGGTGCAAAGATCGATTTAACCAATAATCAATTAATCTTAAAAAATGAAAAAAATGAGCTGATTTACCAACTTAAAGATTTAATGTAATTCAAACATTTTATTGGCTAGATACTATTTATTGGCTAGATACTATGCCTAAAATACCTCTCTCTAATGGCTATAATTAGTTTGTTTTATAAGCAAAAGTATGTATGATATAAAAAACTTTATTTAAAATACTGTTAAGAATATAATAAGGCTAATTTTTAAAGGATTTAACTTATTGATGAAATTATCATACTCTTCAGATATTTTATGTGACTTTTGTAGCTGTTTAAAGCTACAAAAAGTACTTTTAGCCTATCTTACCAATGCCTTGTCATTGGTTTTTTTTTGCATAACGTTGATTTATCGAATTTTTAAATTAAAACATTAACATTAACATTAAATACATTACTAAGTAGATACTATTATGAAAAAGACAAAAATTGTTTGTACTATCGGACCAAAATCTGAATCAAAAGAAATGTTAGCAAAGCTATTAAACGCAGGAATGAATGTTATGCGTTTAAACTTTTCTCATGGTGATTATGAGGAACATGGTAACCGTATTAAAAATTTACGAGAAGTAATGCAGGAAACTGGTTTAAAAGCAGCAATTATGTTAGATACCAAAGGACCAGAGATCCGCACTATTAAATTAGAAGGCGGTAATGATGTATCACTTGTTGCAGGCCAAACTTTCACTTTTACAACCGACAAAAGTGTTATTGGAAATGCCGAACGAGTTGCCGTGACCTATGATGGCTTTGCGCATGATCTTAAGCCTGGTAATCGTGTACTTGTTGATGACGGTTTGATTGCTATGGATGTTAAAGAAATCAAAGGCAATGAAGTTATCTGTACGGTTTTAAACAATGGTGATCTTGGTGAAAATAAAGGTATTAATTTACCCTGTGTCTCAATTAAGTTACCAGCCCTTGCAGAAAAAGATAAAAACGACCTGATTTTTGGTTGTGAGCAAGGCGTTGACTTTATTGCTGCATCATTTATTCGTAAACGTTCGGATGTCGAAGATATTCGCGCACACTTAAAAGCCCATGGTGGCGAAGATATTAAGATCATCTCAAAAATCGAAAACCAAGAAGGTTTAGATAATTTTGATGAGATTCTTGAAGCTTCCGATGGTATTATGGTGGCTCGTGGCGATCTAGGTGTGGAAATTGCAGTTGAAGAAGTTATTTTTGCTCAAAAAATGATGATCAAAAAATGTAATAAAGCATCTAAACCTGTTATTACAGCAACACAAATGCTTGATTCAATGATTAAAAACCCTCGCCCTACTCGTGCCGAAGCTGGCGATGTGGCTAATGCAATTATTGATGGTACGGATGCTGTTATGCTTTCTGGTGAAAGTGCTAAAGGTAAATACCCTTTAGAAACAGTCAATGTCATGGCAACTATCTGTAAACGTACTGATGGCACAATTCCAGCGTCATTAGAATTAACATCAAAAGAAGAAAAATTACGTATAACAGCAGCTGTTTGCTGTGGTGCTGTAGAAATCGCTGAGCGTCTAAATGCCCCGCTTATTGTTGTTGCAACCCGTAGCGGTAAATCAGCTCGAGAAGTTCGCCATTATTTCCCAAAAGCGCGCATTTTAGCATTATCATCTAGCCAAAAAACAGTTAATCAATTAGCAGTCACCAAAGGTGTAGAGCCTATTTTAATTGATTCAATCAACTCAACTGATGATTTTTATCGCTTAGGTAAAGAAATGGCAGTAAAAGTATGCGGTTTACAACAAGGTGATATTATCGTTATGGTTTCAGGCGCTTTAGTTCCAAGTGGCACCACTAATACAACTTCTGTTCATCGTATTTAAAAATTAAATTTTAATCTTATATAAAATAAAAAAGCTAGCTACCTGCTAGCTTTTTTTTTTACTTAAGCTATTCTGTACAAGATATTATTAATTGAGTTTGAAAAACTAAAATGATTGAAGAAAAAGTATATTTACCTAAAGAACTCAGTTGGTTGTCTTTTAATCAACGTGTTTTACAAGAGGCGGCAGATAAAAGTAATCCACTTATTGAACGTGTGCGTTTTTTAGGCATATACTCAAGTAACCTTGATGAATTTTATAAAGTACAGTTTGCTAACCTAAAAAAATATGTGCTTATTGAACAAGAACAAGCACATTCTTTGCCTAATGCTAAGAATTTATTGCGTCAAGTAAATCAAAAAGTTATCCAATTGGAATTACAATTTGATCAGCTCTACAATGAATTATTATTAGAAATGGCTAGAAACCAAATCTTTTTGATTAACGAACGACAACTTTCCGCCTACCAAGAAAATTGGATCAAAAATTATTATAAACAAAATCTTAGGCAGTACATAACCCCTATTTTGCTTGATAGCCATACAGAGCTTATTCAATTTTTAAAAGATGATCATGCTTATTTGGCTGTAGAAATTATTTGTGAAGATAATATCAGTTATGCATTACTGGAACTACCAACAGATAAGGTTTCTCGTTTTGTATTATTGCCATCTGAAGTGTCCACTAAAAATAAATCCATTATCTTTTTAGACAACATACTTCGATATTGCTTAACGGATATTTTTAAAATATTTTTTGATGCCAAAGAATTAAATGCTTATTCAATTAATATCAATAGGGATGCAGAATACGAATTAAACACCGAATTAGATAGTTTACTTGAGCTTATGTCTCAAGGTTTAAAACAACGTTTAACGGCACAGCCTGTACGCTTTACTTATCAAAAAGATATGCCAAAAGCATTATTTGAATTGTTAATTAATAAATTACGATTAACTGAACAAGAGGCGATGCCTGGCGGTCGCTATCCTAATTTTAAAGATCTGGTCAAGTTTCCTGATTTTGGGCAGAAGAAGCTATTAAATAAAAAAATTTCAAGCCTAAGTTACAATCGATTTAAACAATTTCGTAATGCTTTTGATACAATAAAAGATCGCGATGTTTTACTTTATTATCCTTACTATTCTTTTGGGCATGTTCTTGAAATTATGCGCCAAGCCTCATTTGATCCTTCTGTTACGCATATTCGTATGAACATATATCGAGTAGCTAAAGACTCTCGTTTTATTCATACTGCTATTAATGCTGCTAATAATGGTAAAAAAGTTACTGTAGTGGTTGAGTTACAGGCAAGATTTGATGAAGAAGCAAATATAAAATGGGCAAAACGGCTAATTAGTAGCGGAATTAAAGTCATCTATTCACAACCAAAACTTAAGATCCATGCCAAGTTATTTTTAATTGATCGTAAAGAAGATGATGGAATTGTTCGTTATGCTCATATTGGTTCTGGTAATTTTAATGAAAGAACGGCGGCCATTTATACCGATTTTTCACTATTAACTGCAGATCCAGCCATTACCGATGAAGTTAGAAAAGTATTTAATTTTATTGAAAACCCGTTCAAACCTGTATCATTCAACCATTTGCTTGTTTCACCGCAAAATACACGATTACGATTTTATGAGTTTATCGAACGGGAAATAAATAATGCAAAAGTGGGGAAACCCGCGGGCATTTATTTAAAGTTAAATGCAATAACAGATCAAGATATGATAGATCAACTATATCGCGCATCATGTGCTGGAGTAAAAATTAGAATGGTAGTAAGAGGAACCTGCGTATTGGTACCGCAAATTCCTAACTTAAGTGAAAATATCACGGTCACCAGTATTGTTGATCAGTTTTTGGAGCATGCTCGTGTCTATATTTTTGAAAATGATGGAAGAAAAGATACATATATTTCTTCCGCAGACTGGATGCCTCGTAATCTCGATAACCGTATTGAAGTGGGTGTAAAAATTTTCGATCCAATAATAAAATCAACTATTCATAATATTTTTGATATACAGTGCAATGATAACGTAAAAGCTCGCATTATTGATAAAGATGCCACCAACAATTATGTGCAAAGAGGCAATAAGAAAAAAACCAGAGCCCAATATGCCATTTATGATTATTTGAAACGGTTAGAATCATTTGAATAATGAATTGAGGATTTTAAAGTGAACAAATTCAATGAATATGCCGTAGTTGATCTTGGTTCAAACAGCTTTTATATGGTTATAGTCCGTATCATTAATGGCGCGATGCAAATTATTTATAAAAATAAAAAAAACATTCATCTTGCAACGGGGCTTAATGCTAATAATCAGCTCAATGAATCAAGCATTATACGAGGAGTGCAGTGCCTTGAATTATTTGCTGAACGATTAAAAGGATTTCCAGCTGAACATGTTCGTGTTATAGCGACGCATACTTTGCGTGTTGCCAAAAATAAGCATCAATTTTTGATGGCTGCAGCCAAAGTATTTCCTTTTCCTATTGAAATTATTTCAGGTCAAGAAGAGGCTCGCCTTATTTATTTAGGTGCCATGACGACAGAATCAACATCGTCAACTGATACCAAATTTGTAGTAGATATCGGTGGTGGATCGACTGAAATTGCAATAGGAAAAGGAAATGATTTAAAACCATTGCTTGTAGCTAGCCGTCCCATGGGCTGTGTAACTTATGCTAAGCAATTCTTTCATGATCAAAAAATCGATTTTGATTCATTTCAACGAGCAAGGCTTGCCGCCGAACAACAAATTGAAAGTATGATTCATATTATTAAAAAGCAGAAAATCACTGTAGCATTTGGATCATCGGGAACGATTAAAGCTATTTATCGTATTTTATTAGACATTGGTGTCTGTGATGGAATTATTACGCCTAAAAGGCTAGATGATTTAATTCGTTATATTTTGGAATTTAAATCTTGCCAAGATATTAACTACCCTTCACTTTCTAATGAAAGAAAAAGCATATTTGTTAGTGGGCTGGCAATATTTTGTGGTATTTTTTATGCCCTAGGCTTAGAGGCTTTACGCTTTAGTCCGTGTGCATTACGTGAAGGCGTGCTTTATGAACTCATTGATGGTCCTAATTTCCGAGATATTAGACAAAATACAGCTCAATTACTTTCCGATCATTACAACGTTGATCAACGCCATGCAAAACAAGTGGTTAAAACTGCAAAATTTTTATTTTCTCAATGGCAACAACAAACACAAATCGTTATTCCACCTAATTTAGAATCTATATTGTATTGGGCTGCGCAATTGCATGAAGTTGGATTAAAAATCAACTTTACCTCGATTCATAAACATTCGAGTTATATTTTAAAGAATAGTAATTTGCCGGGTTTTAATGAAGAACAACAATTACTTTTAGCAACGCTTGTTCGTTATCATCGAAAATCAATTAATATTGATGAAATCCCTTATTTCAGCTTGTTTGAATACAAGCATATAATATCAGCCATGCAAATGCTTAGATTATCTATTCTAATAAATAATCAGCGAAATACCGATCTAAATCTTGATGCATTTAAATTAAAATTATCAAAAAATAGACCCACCCAAATAACGTTAGAAGTTAATCAAGATTTTGTCGAAAAGAATAAATTAATCTTATTGGATTTAGAGCAAGAACAAAAATATTGGAAACCGATTGATGATTGGCAATTATCAATTAAAATTTGTCGCTATAAAATTAACTCCGTATAAAAATACCGCCAGTCAATGTGGCGGTATATAATCTTTAGTGTATATAATTAGTTATTAGCTAAGACCGATTATTTTCCACCATAAAATACCCACAGTAAATAAGATAGCCAGATTTATAATGCTACAAATAAACCCGACTTTCCACCAAGTTTTTACAGGAACAAAACCTTCAGCAAATAATAGCGGATTTCTTGCATTGGCAAATTGTGTAATTGAACCAAAATAGTTAGTACAAATAACTAAAGCAAAAATTGCAATAAATGTGGGTACGCCAAGAGCAATAGCTATCGATAAGAAAACTGGAAATAAAGCGGCGATATGCGCATTACCACTGGCAAAAAGATAGTGCAAATAAACATACGCAACACATAAAACAATCAGCACTAATAACCAGCTACTTTCACCTAAATAACCTTGCACTGCACTACCTATTGTATCACCTAACCATTTTGTCACACCAAGTTTATTGACTTGCCCTGCTATCATCAATAATGCCGCAAACCAAATTAATGTATCCCAAGCTGCTTTTTCACTTTTGATGTCATCCCAACTTAATACACCGGTTAAAAGCAAAATAGTCAAACCAATAAAGGCAGTTGTTGTTGAATCAATATTGAAGTTTTTACCAAAAATCCAAAGTGCTAATAATAGAATAACTGTTCCACCCATAATGATTTCTTTAACGGTGATAGATCCCATTTTTTTCAATTCTTCAGCAGCTAATTTAGGTGCTTCTGGTGTCTTTTTTAGCTCTGGGTTAGTTAAAAAGTAGATAACTAAAGGAATAATAATAAATGAAACTAAGCATGGAACAATAGCTACAATAAACCATTGTCCCCAGCCTAATGTGATATCTAGTGATTTTGTCACTAACTTAGCAGCTAATAAATTTCCAGTAAACGCCGTTAAGAACATTGCCGAGGTAATGTCATTGATATGGCTAATAGTTAACATTAAAAATGTACCAATACGGTTTCTTGATTCATCCTTAGGGCTAGAATTAAAATTGATAGCTAATGCTTCAGCTATTGGGTAAATAACCCCACCAGCACGTGCAGTTGTACTTGGAATCGCTGGCGCTAAGGCCATATCAGTGACAGCTAAACCATAGGCAAGTCCCAATGTATTTTTACCTAAGATCTTCACAAGATAATAGGCAATACGTTTACTTAAACCTGTTTTAATAAAGCCGCGAGCAATCATAAAAGCAATAACAATTAACCAAATTAACCCACTATTTAATTCGCTTAATGATATCTCTATAGCGTTTTTAGCACTTTCGGCTCCCGTTGGTCTCAATACTGCAAATACCGTAATGGCTAATAAGCCGATTGCACCAATTGGCATAATTTCAGCAACAATACACGCAATTGTTGCAATAAAGATAATGCTTGTTTGCCAACCTTCTTGACTGATGCCTTGAGGAGGAGATATAAACAACCAAAGCATTGCTGAAATTGCCGCAATAATTATAAATGGTAGCCATTTTACTGGCGGTTTTTTTACTACATTCATAGTATTTCCTTTTTAATTTAAATATAATTTTATTACACCGATGTAAATTCTTTCTTTTTTAAATTTCACAAATCTACCCAGAAAAAACTTCAATAAAATCAATGGTTTTTCTGACTGTTTTTTTATCAAAACTAAGCTGTTATTAAATTAAAACAGTAAAAACAAAGATCTAATATAATCGTTATTTTTATCATTTTTTGATGCTAAGCCTGTTGATTAATCGGTGATTATTTTGTACTGAGTGTCAATTAGTTGAAAAACAAAATTATCTGGGTTTATTAATGCTATTGTTTTATTTTTTAACAAAAATATAGCTGATAAGTTTTGATGCTTTTGTAAATATTTTCTGCTGTTATCAAGTCCCCATCCATAAAATACCGTTGAGTAAATATCACCTTCTAATGAAGAATTGGATATTACTGTCACACTGTCTAGTTCATTATCTAATGGATAACCTGTCTTGGGATCTAATATGTGATGATAAAGATGATTGTTTTGTATAAAAAAACGTTCATAAATCCCCGATGTTACAACAGACTTATTTTTAACTTTAATAACTCCTGATAACTTATCATCAGTTGCAAATGGTTTTTTTAGCCCCACATGCCAATAGCTGTTTTCATTGGTTAAAGGGCTACCTAAAGTTAATACGTTACCACCTAAATTAATAATACCTTGATAAACTTGATATTTATGTAAAATTAATTTGGCAACATCGGCAATATACCCCTTAGCAATTGCACCTAAATCAATTTCCATGCCAAATTTTTTCAAAAAAACAGAACGATTATTTGTATCTAGCTCAATATTATTAGGATCTGTTAACAATAACCGCTGTTTAATCAATTTTGCTGGTGGAACTTGTTGCCCGTTGAAACCAATTTTCCAAAGTTTAACTAAAGGACCAATGGCAAAATTAAAGCAGCTATTGAAATGCAAACTGACTTTTTGTGCTTGTTCAATCAAAGAAAATACCGAGCTACTCACAGTAACAGGGTGACTGCCCGCAGCTAAATTGATTGACATGACTTCTGATATTAACCTATTTACAGTCAACTTATCTTCAAGCAATTTAATGCTGTCAAAAACGGCCTGTGCAACGGTGTCATTAGGCTCTATAAGCGTTAATGACACCGTTGTTCCCATTAAAGTTTGAGTATATTTATAACTCGACCTTAACATACTAAACAAGACCCAAATCGCTACAACTCAATTAACTTTTTATATAATGGGCAGCTTTTTTACCTGCTTGCATACCGAAAATAATGATATCTGCAACCGCATTACCACCTATTCGGTTTGCTCCATGTATTCCCCCCACAACTTCGCCTGCGGCAAAAACACCTTGAATGACATTTTTATTAGCATCTAAAACTTGTGTTTGAGTATTGATAGTCACACCGCCCATAGTATGGTGAACACCAGGGGCAATTTTTATTGCATAAAAAGGTGCTTTTTCTATAGGATGACGTATGCCCGTTGTTCGGCCAAAGTCCTGATCGTGCTTAGTAATGGCAAACTGATTATAGCGCGCTACTGTGTTAGCTAATGTGCGACTATCAATTGATAACTCTTGTGCTAATTCTTCAAGAGTATTTGCTTGAGTGACCAGCTGATTTGAGACATATTCTTCCACCGCTTTATTTTCATCACGAACTTGTTGATCAAATAAGATATAAGCATAATGTTCAGATAAATGAATAATTTCTGCTGATACTTTATCTCGGGTATCAAGCTCATTAACAAATCGTTGGCCTTTTTGCGATACGAGTATCGCCCCACCACCTCGAATAGATTCAGAAATCAAGTAAGACGATGTTTGTTCTACTGTTGGATGAATTTGGATTTCACCCATATCAACAGTTCCAGCCCCAAGTTTTTCCAATATCATAATGCCAGAACCCGTTGCACCTTTATGATTGGTGGTAACAAAACCTTTAAGATCAGGGCGATATTTTTCAACCATGGCAGTATTAGCACTAAATCCACCTGTTGCGATAATAACGGCCTTAGTTTTTATCACGCGAGTTGAGCCATTTTCTTCGGAAATTTTAACGCCAATGACTTTATTGTTCTCCGTGACAATTTCAGTAACCGCAGTATCTAACATAACTTCAATACCACGCTTATTGATATTTTTAACTAGACCACTAATTAAAAAACCACCAACTGCCGCCCCGCTTTCTGGGCGATGGGTTCGATCGATGCTCATTCCCCCTGTGGTTGTAATACCACTTAATTCAATATCATTATTATCTAACCAATCGATAGCCTCTGGTGCATTTTCAACAAAGTATCGTAATAAGTCAGGATTATTTTTATTTTTTCCACCTGCCATAGTTTCTTTATAAAAAAGCTCTTTACTATCGACAATGCCTTTGAGTTTTTGGAATTTAGTTTCCGCAGCATTCATACCTGCCGAAGCTTTATTAGTATTACCACCAATCACCGGCATTTGCTCAACAATAACAACCTTTGCCCCATGATCATGTGCTTGAATAGCTGAGGCAAGCCCAGCGCCACCACTACCAACAACGACAACATCAAAAGAAAGATCATCAGGATCCCCCCCTTCGGCAATAATTGCGTCTTTGTTAGATTTTGCCATTGCTTTAGTTACAGCTTTCTTAAATGCTTCACATTGTGTTGTTGCCCCAGAGATAGCATCAACATGTGGACTATTTGAATCAATAATTCTATGTTTAATTTCAGTAAAATTATTTAAAACTTCACTATTAAAATTTTGCGCATTAACTAATTGTATATCTTTTATAAAATCCTTACCTAACTCAACGTTAATCAAAAATTCATAAGATTCATCATTAACTTTCTCTTGATACTGACCTGGTTTGAACTTTTTCACATTAAGGTTAGCATCACGAATCAAACTTTCAACAAGGGAAAAATGCCATAAAGGCTCAGGAATATTAAGCTCTTCCCGTTTATCACTATTGATAAATAGTTCTAACCTTTCCCCTTTTTTAATGCGACTAACCCAATCAGGATAAGCAATACAAGCACGACCAACAGCAACTAAATCATAGCCATTTTTAAAAGCTGCATCGATATCACTTTGATTAACAATATTACCGACCCCCACAACAGGAATTTTAGCTAATTGCTCAGATCGCATTGCAACATATTTATTGATTAGTGGTGTTGTATCTTCGGTATCAACGATCGAAGGTCTTAAAATCGACCCCATTGAGAAATGAACATAATCAAGCCCTTTTGCAGCCAGTTTTTCAAGCAAATACATGGTATCATCAAAACGAATACCAGGGACTTCTAGCTCTTCGGGGGAAAACCGATACCCAACAATAAACTCAGGAGTTGCATATTGTTGAATCATATTATGTGTGATATCTAAAATCGCAAGCGGGAATCGAGTACGATTATCACGATTCCCCCCCCATTTATCATTACGTTGGTTTGAATTAGGTGAGTAGAATTGTTGAATTAAATAAGTATTTGCGCCATGAATTTCTACACCATCAAAACCAGCCTGAATAGCACAACGCACAGCTTGGCCAAACTTGTCAATCATTTCATCTACTTCTTCAGCCGTTAATTCAACTGGAGTTGGAGCATTCGGGCGTGGAGCAGCAATAGCACTCGGGCCTACTGGTGATTGGCCACCAATTAACTTTGGCTCAACCATTCGTCCACCATGATAAACTTGAATAATAGCTTTAGAACCTTGCTCTTTGATAACTTTAGCTATTTTTGCTAATCCCTCAATTTTATCATCACTATCTAAGCCAATTGCGCCAGGAAAAGCTAATCCTTTATTATCAACAAAGCCACATTCGACTATCACTGTGCCAATATCACCAGCTCTTACTCGGTAGTATTCAATCAAATCATGCGTAACAGAACCATCATAAAAACCTGAACAGGTTGTCATCGGCGCCATCATGATGCGATTTTTTAATTCTACCCCATTTGGTAACGTTAACGACTTAAATGTAAGTTGATTTGTCATTTGATATACCTAATTATTTTATTTGAATTCATTTATTAGCAATTATGATAGCATCCCAAACAACAATTCTCTATGTAAATTCAGTCTATCAATACATTAAGTATCAATTTTTCGACAGTATTTTTTACATATTTATTAATGAATTAGGCATGCATCGTTTTTAGAATCAACAAAATTACTTCGTTTTCATATAAAAAATCATTAAATTTAATGTATCCAAGCAGAAAAAATCTAAAAAAAAACACTGTAACTATTTCATTTAGTTACATATTTCCTATTATTTTTATGTTGAACTTTAATTTTGTTTAGATAGAATGTCTTGAAACCAACACAAAGAGAATATCGTATATGTTTATAACATCGATTGAACTTTTAACATTGCAACCCACTTTTAATTCTCTTTCTGCCCTGTTTTTTAATCCTCCTTCATGGAGGATTTTTTTTGTTGCAAAAATCTTTTCTTTTTATTCTTGTTATAAATTAAAAGCCAAAATCAATTTTACTTTAAGAAAGCGCATAATCAGGAGATAGCATGAAATCTTTAACACCTTTTTATAATCCAAGTATAAGCTATGAAGATAATTATGCTCAAGGACCCTTTGGGCTTTTTGCACAATTAGATAAATCACAACAGATTCCAACAAAACCCTCAACGTTCTTAAATATTGATGTCAATTTACCATTCGGTATGCCAGCAGGCCCATTATTAAATGCCAATTATATCAAAGCAGCATTTGCTTATGGATTTGATTTATGTGTGTATAAAACAGTTCGAACTAAGTTTCATAAATGTCATCCATTACCTAATGTCTTGTCTGTTCATCCTAAAGGTAAACTATCGTGCAACTTAGATACAGTATTAGCAGATACTAATTATAATCAACCTCTATCAATTACCAACTCATTTGGTGTGCCTTCATTTTCACCCGACATTTGGCAACCCGATATGGCTGATGCGGTACAATCGGCTGGTCATGGGCAATGTGTAATCGGTAGTTTCCAAGGCACACAAGGGCATGGAGAAATAGAAAAAGATTATGCTCTAGCGGCAAAATTAGTGCATGAAACTAATGCACCTATTCTTGAAGCAAATTTAAGTTGCCCGAACGAAGGGGCAAGCAAGCTACTATGTTTTGATGTAGATAAAGTTGAACGAATTGTAAATGCGATAAAAACAGCAGTGCCTGATCGCCCTCTTATTTTAAAACTGGCCTATTTTCCTGATAATGAAAGAATTATTTCTTTATTAACTCGTGTGGGTACTATTATTGATGGTTTAAGCACCATCAATACGTTATCGGCAAAACCCGTTGATGCAAAAGGTCACCCCGCCTTAGGCGAAAACAGAAAAGAAGGCGGAATCTGTGGTGATGCCATTCGTTGGGCCGGTTTAGATATGGTGAAACGTTTAGCCAAATATCGCAAAGAGATGGATCTAAAATTTGCTATTATTGGTGTAGGCGGCGTTAGCACTAGCGAGCATTATCGTCAATTTATAGACAATGGTGCTGATGCCGTTATGAGCGCAACAGGTGCTATGTGGAACCCATTGCTAGCAATAGAGATCAAAAAAAGCCTTTAATATCAGCCAACCATAGTTTATAAAGGTTACAGTGTAACTTACTACTGTAACCTTGTTTTCATAATTCGTATTAAATTGATAATATAAGATGATATATAGAATATATAGCAATAAAGATGCCTAAATAACTAGTTACCATTTTTAACAAAATAAACGATAAATGGCTGTACAGGATTTTGACACCATTTACTCTTTAACTAAAAAACAGTATATCAATAATATTTACTTATCTATTACTGATTGATTATTTTTTAAAGCAAAAATAATAATCGCTAATGAAATATACAATCACTTTGAAGATGAAGAAAAAAGACTATCCTTACATAAATTAGAGATTTTGAATATATTCAAAAAATATTAATTGTAGAAAATCATTTTACATTACAAGAGGTACAGCTTATATTTTAGACATTGATTAGCTTATCGCTCACTTAGATAACCAAGTTTGCTTAAAAAAGTTTAAATAAAATTTAGCAAATTATATATGGGCTAGGCAATGATTTTATACTAACACTCACATCTACCTGAAATTTTTGACGGAAATAACGCGGATTTTTTATTTCTCAATATAATTGGATGAAAGCTAACTTTAAAAATTAGAAAAAACAATAAGCATGGCAACTTTTGACAAAAATTATTAGCATATGCGTAGAGGCCATTAGACTATATGGAAAATTTGATTAGTATAACTACTACATGGAATTGGCGGAACGGACGGGGCTCGAACCCGCGACCCCCTGCGTGACAGGCAGGTATTCTAACCAACTGAACTACCGCTCCGCTTTTTAGTCACTTAGATGAAGAACATCTAAAGTAGGCGCAATATTAAAGATTATTTTTAGTCTCGTCAATAAAAAATTTTAAATTGAAATTTAATTGAATACAAAACAATCATTGCAACGAATTCCATAATGCACCGCCACATTTTTTATCAATTTTCTTCAAAACTGCCTCATGTTCAAAAAGCTCATCTTCTGTTGCTTTAATGACTTTTAAAGGAACCCCATTACGCTCTACTCTTTTTATTGCATTAGGTTCAGATGAAGATAAATTATTGTCTTCTGAACTAAATGATAACGTCGTTTGTCCCCCTGTCATAGCTAAATAAACTTCAGCTAGAATTTCGGCATCTAATAAAGCACCATGCAACGTTCGATGAGAATTATCGATCTGATAGCGTTCACATAATACATCTAGGTTGTTACGTTTACCTGGAAATAGGCGCCTTGCCATAGACAGGGTATCAGTAACAAGACAATGATCAGCAGTTTTAAAATCTAGCCCACAAAGACGAAATTCATAATCCATAAAGCCTACATCAAACGAGGCATTGTGAATGACTAATTCGGCACCATCAATAAATTTAATAAAATCGTGGGCAATATTTTTAAAAATAGGTTTATCTTTAACAAATTCATCACTTATACCGTGGACTTTAAAAGCATCCTGATCAATCAAACGTTCTGGGTTAATATAAACATGGAAATGATTACCCGTTAATCGGCGATTTATGACTTCAACGGCACCTATTTCAATAATCTTATGACCTTCATAATGATTATTACCCTCTTGATTCATACCTGTTGTTTCTGTATCTAATACGATTTGGCGTGTAGGATTATGTATCACTTTCTTCTCTTTTATATCAGTAATTGGGGAAAAACGTTTTTAATGGTATAGTCTAACACCAAAACCCTTTAATGTTGATACCTGATACCTATAGATGAAATAAGGTCAAATGGTTAAATTGGTGGGGGGAAATCAACAAACAAAATAAAGCCCAATTATTGCATGCTTTCAATTGGAATAAAAAATTTAACTAAAACAACAAACTTGATCAACAATATTGAGAAAAGAAATCAGAACATGCTAAAAAAGATAGAAATATATACAGATGGTTCTTGCCTTGGTAATCCAGGTCCTGGTGGTTATGCGGCTATTTTAAAATATAAAGAAACTGAAAAAATATTATCAGAAGGTTTTTTTAAAACAACGAATAATCGCATGGAATTATTAGCTGCGATTGTTGCTTTAGAAAAATTAAAACATCCCTGTCAAATTGAACTATATTCTGATAGCCAATATTTGCGTAATGGGATTATCAATTGGGTAAATGGCTGGAAAAAAAATGGCTGGAAAACAGCCAACAAAAAACCCGTAAAGAATGTCGACTTATGGAAAAGGCTTGATGAATTAGTGCAACCTCATAAAATTGAGTGGATTTGGGTCAAAGGTCATGCAGGGCATATTGAAAATGAACGTTGTGACATTATAGCTAAAACACAAGCTCAATCCCCTACTTTACAAGATATGATATTTGAACAATCTGTAGATAATTAACTTATAAAATAGTGTTATTCAACAAATATAAATTAACTTGCTTTAGAAAAATAACTAATGGTATAAACGTAATATGTATCAATTACATAGTATTAAATCCTTAAAAGACAATTATATTTGGATTCTAACTAATCCTAATAATCAAGCTGTGATTATAGATCCTGGCGAAGCTGAACCTGTGATTAATTATATTAATAAACATCAATTATTACCCCTTGGAATTTTAATTACTCATCACCATATCGATCACACTGGGGGGGTATATGAATTAAAAAATCAATATCAAAATATTGAAATCTACGGCCCTAGCGAAATTGATTTACCAATTAATTATCTTGTTAATCAAAATAGCGTTTGTATTGGTGATTTTAATTTTACTGTCATTGCTGTACCAGGGCATACTCTTGGTCATTTAGTGTATTACTGTAAGCCTTTTTTGTTTTCTGGAGATACTTTATTTTCAGCGGGTTGCGGTAGAGTTTTTGAAGGGACTTATCAGCAAATGTTAGATTCGTTAAATCATTTAAAAAAACTATCTAACGATACTTTAGTTTGTGCAGGGCATGAATATACTCTATCCAATTTAGCATTTGCCTCTCAAATGCTACCCGATGATGAAAACATCAAAAGCTACTTAAATTCGATCTCAAAACAATCGCAAACATTACCGTCTATTTTGTCTAAAGAAAAACAAATTAATTTATTTTTGCGATGCCATGAAAATCAATTGCAAAATAAATTCAATTTTAACAATGAATTAGATTTGTTTGTTTTTTTTAGGAGCCAAAAAGACATTTTTTAGGTATAATACCGAACTCAATTTAGATGAAAACTTACGAACCAATGAAAAAGTTATTAATATTTACAGCGTTATGTTTGTTTTTAATCGCATGTCAACATAATGGACCGCGATATAATCCTATAGTTAAAATAAAGTATTCCAGAAACACAGCTAATAATATAAATAGTTCTCGTAATTATGCATCTATCACGCAAAATCCATGGCAATATATGCTTAATCAAATTGACGCATATATTCCAGAAAATAGTCGCGTTAATGCAGAGAGAGAACGATTATTACGTAATCCTAAAGGATTTGAAACGATTGCTTCACGTTCAGAGCCTTATGTCTATTACATAATAAATCAACTTCGTAAAAATAATCTACCTGCTGAACTAGCTTTAATTCCTCTTATTGAAAGTGCTTATGATCCACTTGCAACATCATCAGCACAAGCAGCGGGATTATGGCAATTTGTTCCAATTACAGCTAAAGAATACGGACTACAACAAAGTAGTTCATTTGATGCTCGTCGGGATCTTATTGCATCCACTAACTCGGCTATTTCTTTGTTGCAAAATTTAAATAACCGTTTTAACGGCGATTGGTTATTAACTTTGGCGGCTTATAATGCTGGTGAAGGTCGAATAAGAAGAGCCATTGAAAAAAATCAGGCTAAAGGTTTACCAACTAATTATTGGGCACTAGAATTGCCGACAGAAACTATGCATTATGTCCCTAAAATTTTAGCAATTATTGATATTGTTAAGAATAATAAACGATATGGAATTAAGTTACCTGATTGTAATTATGAAAACTCACTTGTTAGAATTGATATATCTAAAAATATTTCGTTAGCTAAAATTGCTAAATACTCTAAGTTATCACTTGATGAGTTAACAACATATAATGCAGGGTATGTGCAACAAACAGTAAATGGTCCTTTCCATTTGCTTGTTCCTTATGCTCATGCGGCAGATTTATTTAAAAAATTACAAGCAGATAACCTTGTTGTCAATGAGGTTACAGAACTTCTACAAGATACTCCTCGTACTAATATGCCATTTGAATTTAGATCTGGCTTTATGCAAAACAATAGTATTGCACGTAAAGAGAGTTTTTCTAGAAATGTGAAAAAGATTGCCTATCTTGTCAAAGCAGGTGATAGCCTTTACTCCATCGCTCAAAGTTATCGTGTAAAGATTACCGATATATTGCAGTGGAATAATCTTAAGAATTCTAAAGTACAAGAAGGCGATATCTTAACAATCAATCTTGCTAATGCAAATCCAATCTAAAATTGACTAATAGAGGATTATGATCTGAAGCTGTTGTACTAATGATTTCAGCAGCATTAAGTTGTAATCCTCGATAAAAAACAAAATCAAGTGGTCTTCCCATAAATGTTTTTCGAATATCCACAGGAAAATTAACAGGCTTAAGCTCAATTGAGCGCACAAGATGATACAACAAATTTAGTCGCTGTTTGCTCCATGCATTAAAATCCCCTGCTAAAATAACTGGACCGTTATGCTCTTTTATTCGAATTAATAGCATACGTATTTGTTGGCGGTAGGCTTTTACACCAATACTGAAATTTACAGCATGAATATTCGCAACTAATAATTGTTTTTTAGAATTGTTGATAGGATAAATAGTAATTAAAGCAGATTTAGGGACACGAATTAATGGCTCTCTTTCTCTGAAAGAAAAAAGAGAAGCTGGTAATACATCTGAAATTGTCATTACGCCAGCATAAATATCATTAAAACAATATGCTGGAACATGATCGGCAATTTTATTATGTTGTGAAATAAAATTAAGTAACGGTGATGTGGTTTGAGCTTCTTGTAATAAAATCAGTTTAGTTTTATCAGCATGTCGTTTAAGAATATCGATACAGTCAGCTTTTTTTTGTTTAAAAATATTCCAAACTAAAACCGAAAAGGAAGTTTGATCGATTAACGGCTTATTTACTATGATTGGTTGATTAGGCAAGATTAACTCAACTTCATTACTTGCCTGATATCGTAATGTATAATGTCGTTTTTTAAACATCTTTTCCGTTCAACTTATTCTGCAAATATTCATCAAAAGATAAAGTATCACTCTGCTCTTTTTTATTCTGTTTTTCAATAGATAAATTACGTTGTTGAACAAAATCACCATCAGTTAATAATGCTAAAGGCTCAGCAATAAGCTGTTTTCTATATTGACTTGCTAAAGCTAAACCAAATTTTTCTGTGCCTAAATCACTTATTGCTTGCAATGTTCTTGCTGATAAAGTTAATTCGGGTTGATCAAACATTAAGTCTAAATGCTCGCAGACAGTGCGATAGCTTCTTTCATCGTCTTGATGATCTAAAACATCAGCAACACGTAATAAGTCTTTAAATAATTCATGCCCAACTTTAGCCAAAGGCTCTCGATAGCTATCACAACCCATACCGATTTCAAGCCCTGGTTTTCGGCCCTCCATAATGACTCTATTCCAATTTAGTTTAGCACATTCAAGCTCTTGGCTACTCATTTCAGGAGCAGGTGCTAATGCACACCAAATTAAGAAAAGATCAATAAAGCGTATTTGCTCTTCGGTAATACCCACCGGTGAAAAAGGATTAACATCTAATGCTCGCACTTCAATATACTCAATACCACCACGCAAAAGAGCATCTGATGGTGACTCCCCAGCCATTGGTACTCGTTTAGGTCGAATTGGTGCATAAAACTCATTTTCAATTTGTAAAACATTGTCATTTAATTGGCGATAGTGACCATCAACCTTAATACCTAACTTAGCAAATTCTGCTGACTTAGTATGAGTTGCACGTTTTAGGCCTTCAACATAGGTATCTAAATGATTAAACGTAATACCAAGCTGTTTTTGTGCATTATTTGTATACCCTATGTCACTTAATCTTAATGAGGTTGCATAAGGTAAATAACAGTTTCCATTAGTCTGCTCAATAAATGCTTTAGCTTTTTGTGGATCTTGAATAAATGAAGAACACATCGATGGCGATGCACCAAATAAATAAGGAATAACCCAACCGAAACGATAATAATTGCGAATTAGCGTAAAATAGCCCTCCGAAATGACCGCTTTACCTTCTTCGGTATTTTTTACTCCATCTCTTGCTTGCCAAAATGCAGTGGGCAATGAAAAATTATAATGAACCCCCGAAATTGTCTGCATCATTGCGCCATAACGGTTTTTTAACCCTTCTCGGTAAACTGTTTTAAAGCGCCCTTCATTTGAAGTACCATATTGTGCAAGGATAATATCTTCTTCATTAGCAAGAAAACAAGGCATGCTTAAAGGCCATATCATTTCATCACCAATATTTACACTAGCATAACGATGCAAATCACGCAAAAATGTCAACATATAGTCAATATTGCTATTAACGGGGGTAATAAACTCTAACATTGATTCGGCAAAATCAGTCGTTATCCACGGATGAGTTAATGCTGCCCCAATTTTTGGCGGAAATGACGTTTTTGACAATGACCCATCAGGCAAAATGCGTAAAGTTTCACGTTCAAGGCCTCGTTGAATACCTTGTAAAATGGTATAGTGTTTTTCTAACCAACTAAGTGCTTTTGAGACATCAGGAATCATAATCTTTCTTTTCCTACATTAAGTTTTTATAAGGTTAATATTATCATAATTTACTCGTTACTATAGATCATTTTGGCATTTTGTGAATGGCTAAAATAAATAACGCGTGTTGTAGAAATAAAATAAAAAATAATGCTACCTATTATCAATAGTTAAAACTATCGAGATAAATTTTTATCTATTGCATAGATAGTATTTACTAATCATAATTGAAATCATGATCAATAGAGTAAACATTATGCCTACTTTGATGCAATTCCCTTGTGGTTATGTACTTAAGGGTTTGAGGATAATTACATGAACACATTGTTTTCGACATATAGCCACTGTTTTGGCATTAACATTAAGAGAAATAAAGCAATAGAAATTAGAAAAGCCATAATTCATAATTTTAGAAAGCCTTTTATAAAAAAAGATATAAAAACGCATGGTCCTTTATGGAGTCAATATATTGCGCCTCAAGGGGCAATTGATATTACTAATCTTGATATAGATAAAAACATATCGGGTTATGTGTTAATTGATGGAAAAGGCAACAATCTACATCTATTTTTATCTTCTTTAGAAAAGTTTTTATCCTATCTTGAAAATAGAAATGATGGGATATTTCCGCCCATTTATTTTGTAAATAAAGATTTTACTTTTTGCCTTGCTGAAAATGGAGAACGTGGTTCAATGAGGCCAGTTTATGTTTATAAAGGTACGATAATCTAAAATTAATAAAAAATAATTATCAATTTGGGCATTAAGGCACAGCTACTATTACCTATATATCAATATAGGAATCAAATGGATTATGTGGCAATGAACCAAGAAATATCCGATTTGAATCATTCCACAATGATTAATTGATAGTAATAGACTTGCTCGTTTGCTTCTCAATCATTTGTCGTACAAATACGATACCACCTACCCCAACGTCTTGTTAAAGCAATCAGTGCTCCATAGGTGGTTCAATAAATTAGAGACAATTTCATGAACTGGGATTATCGCTGTTTTATATTTAAATTTACGATTAGGTTATCGCTTTACTACATAAAACTGGCGATTTAAAAAACTTGTTGGCTATGCTTTTTAAAACCAAAATTTAGATGATGCCAATAGTTACACCTAGCATTTATTCAACAACTCTAGCGCTGAACTTATGGAAAAATTAAAGCTTTTTATTTTCATGTGCACTCTTTTTTTTCAACAAAATTAAAACTTCCATATGAGCAGTATGTGGGAACATATCAAATAATTGCGATTTAGTAATTTGATAATTATTTAACCATTTTAAATCTTCAACAAGTGAAGATAAGTTACAACTTGAATACATAATATAATTAGGCGACATTTGTTCTAAATACTGTGAAAGCATTTTGCCAGCTCCCCGCCTTGGCGGATTTAGCAATACTAAATCAGGAATCTTTTGTTCAGCAATAGCATACTGGGTAGCATCAAGCGATTTAAAAATTAACTGTTTAAATCCCAGATTATTAGCAGACTTTGTTGCACACTCAATTGCATCTGGGCTAATTTCAATCCCTATTAATTGAATGTTTTTCTTTATTCCTTGGCTGACACAACTTAATCCAAAACCACCTACGCCACAAAACAGATCCCAAATAGAATAGATAGGTAAATTTGCAATCCAGTCACTTGCTGTTTTATAAAGATTGCAGGCAACATCAGTATTAGTTTGAAAAAAGCTTTTAGGTTTAATAAAAAGAGGAACACCATTTAAGGTCATGGGTAAGAATGGGCTCTTTGTTAAAACTAACTCCTCGTCGCCTTCTAATATTGCCGCATGATTAGGTTGTATATTTATTGATACCACCAATAAGTTTTGAATTTTTTCTTGTAATTGTTTGAAAGAATTATTTATTCTATCAACAAACTTGTGCGATTTTAAAATAAATCGGATCATAAAACAGATTTTATCATCTATTTTACTTTCGGTAATGATAACAAATTTTAACTCCCCTTTCCGCTTATTGATGTTATAAGGCACAAGCTCTTGTTTACGGATGAAAGTTCGAACCAGTTTTAAAATATTTTGCATACTATTTGAGTAAAGAGGACAATCACATAAATCGACCATCTCATTTTCCGTTTGTATACCCAAAATAGGTTTTTCAACAGTACCTAGCACCGCCATTTTTGCTTTATTACGAAAAGCGGTTTCATGGCTAGCAAATGGTTCTTTGACGTCGGTTGGTTTAAACTGATTTAATTGTTGTAACAGCTTATTTTGTTTTTCGGCTAATTGTATGTGATATGGGCGGTCTAACCACTGGCAAGAAAAACATTTTTTTTGCTGATAAAAACGACATTGCATTAATATAAAAACCTTTTTTATAATGAATTATTATGGATTGAATTCACTCTAATAGATAAGTATTGTTTTTTATTTTATACTAAAACATATAGCTTCCTGAAACTTTTTTACAAAAATATTAAGTAAAATACCCATTTAATCCGCTAGTATGATTTGACGAAATAGCGGTGTATGATAGGATATTGTCATTACTATTACAGGAAGAATTTAATGTCTATTAAGTTAAAAACCCCCGCAGAAATCGAAAAAATGCGCATAGCTGGTAAGCTGGCGGCTGAAGTTTTAGAAATGATTGAAGCCTATGTAAAACCAGGCATTAGTACAGGTGAATTAGATAAAATTTGTTACGATTATATTATCAACGTACAAAAAGCCATACCTGCTAATATTGGTTACCATGGTTATCAACATACGAGCTGTATTTCAATTAATGATGTTGTTTGCCATGGCATCCCGAGTTTTGATAAAAAGCTGAAAGATGGTGATATTTTAAATATCGATGTGACTGTTATCAAAGATGGTTTTCATGGCGATACCTCTAGAATGTATATTGCAGGAAAGCCAACAATTACAGGTGAAAAGCTATGCCAAGTTACCCAAGAAAGTCTCTACGAAGCAATTAAAATCATAAAACCAGGTATTCGTTTAAAAGAAATTGGTAAAACGATACAAAAGTATGTAGATAAGTTCGGTTTCTCATCGGTACGTGAATATTGTGGCCATGGTATTGGTGAAGTCTATCATGACGAACCACAAGTTTTGCATTATGATGCAGATGATGGCGGTGTCATTTTAAAACCAGGTATGACCTTTACGATTGAACCTATGGTAAATACTGGTGACTGGCGCACTCGAACCATGAAAGATGGTTGGACTGTCAAAACGAAAGATCATGGTCTTTCTGCGCAATATGAGCATACCATTTTAGTGACAGACAATGGTGTTGAAGTGTTGACGCTACGTAGCAACGAAGATTTTCCTCGTATTATTGAACACTAAGTAAAAAAAGATTCAACAATATGTTATTGTTGAATCTCTCCATTTTATAAATCTCTATCTATAATATTTATATTAGCGTTTTTTTGCGCTAACTTTTTATTTAACTCATCTATTTTACTTCTATGTATATCTTTTTTCAGAGATTTAATATAAGCAGCACAGGAAATTACAGTCCCCTGATTTGTACTTAACAACATTATCAGCAATCTCTTAAAAATTCGTTCTAATTTAAATTTCATAGCGCTTAGTTTTTAATACAATAATGTGTATAACTTGCGTCGATAACCGCTTGCTAGTGGATTACTTGTACCTAGTGCTGCAAGTAAATCAAGTAACGCTTTTTTTAACTGTCCGTCACCAGCATTAAGATCTTTAGTTAATGGGTTAAAAAGCAATTCAAGTGCTTCCTCATGGCGGCCTACCGACATTAATTGTGACGCTAATTGAATCATAAGTTCAATATTGCCTGGTTGCTTGGCTAGTTGATTTTGTAACTGCTGAAGCTCTGGCGAATTAGCCGCTTGTTCAAGCAGTTCGATCTCTGCTTGCAAACTATGATAATCAGCACCTTGATCTTGCAAAGGGATGGTTGCAAGTACTTCTTTTGCTTCGCTTAATTGTTTTAATTGTATATACGCTTTTATCAACAATAGTGCAATATCAGTTCTTGGCTTACCTAGATGGTCAGTTAACGATTTCCACGTCTCTTTTAATAAAGGCAAAGCTTCTTGATATTTTTTTTCATTAAATAAATTTTGTGCTTCAACTAACTTAAGTTCATCCTCATTCGGCAGCACTTTTTTTAGAAAATCATTAATTGCTTCCTCAGGTTGTGGCCCCTGAAATCCATCAACAGGTTGCCCATTTTGAAATAAGTAAACGGTTGGGATCGCTCGTAATCCAAATTGAGCTGCGAGCATTTGTTGCTCATCACAGTTAACACTCGCTAAAATAAATTGCCCATGATGTTGATTAGCTAATTTAGTTAATATTTGAGTCATCGCCTCATAATTTGGACTTCTTGCTGACCAAAAATAAAACAACACGGGAGATTGAGATGATCGTTCAATCACCTCTTGAATATTTTGCTCATTAACATCAAAAATAAATTGATTTTGCATATTATGTCCTAGGGATATGATCGGTTATTACTTGTTGTTTAGAATTTTATCCATTAATCTATCAGGAAGCAAACGTTTAGCAATAGCTGCTATCTTAGTTATTTTTGTTACCCTGTAACGGATTTTTGGCTTAGTGTGCTCTAACGCATGATATAAATAAGGTAAAATGGCTTCAGGCGGTAAAGTGAACCGTTTAGCTATAGGCGGATTTTTTACAATTTTTTCTTTTTCAACCTGATTAACATTATTCGAAAAGTAAGTTTTTAATGGTCCTGGCTCAATTAAACAAACCTTGATATTGGTCTTAGCCAATTCCAGCCTTAATACATCAGACCACGCTTCTAATGCATATTTACTCGCTGAATAAGCCCCTCGCCCAGGCGTTGCAACTATTCCAACAATAGAACTTGTTTGAATAATACGCCCTTCATTTTGTGCCAGCATGGCAGGAAGTAATAATTGCGTCAACTGATGTACACCAAAAAAATTCGTAGAGAATTGAGATTCTAATTGTTCACGGCTGATCGTGTTTAATCGTCCATAAACACCAAAACCGGCATTATTAAATAACGCATATAATTTACCTTCTGTTAAGGCTATAACCGTTTGGGCAGCTTGTTTAACTGATTCTGGATTATCAAGATCAAGCAACACTGTTTCAAACCCTTGCTCGATAAGTTTTTGCTGATCTGATAATTTTCGACACGACGCTATAACACGATAACCGCGTTTTTTTAATGCAATTGCCGAAATAAGCCCTATTCCACTTGAGCACCCTGTGATAAAAATTGTTCGCAATTTCAGCTCCGATTGATTCATATATTGTCAAATTTATCTTCTCAAATTATGATAGCATATCTAAATTAAAGTTACCCAAACAAAGCCCAGAGGATCGTATGAAAATCGCCATTATTGCAGCCATGGAAGAAGAAGTCGCCATTTTAAAAAGTAAAATCACCAATTATCATGTTGAACACTATTTAGGTTGTGATTTTCACTGTGGGCAAATTGCGGGCTGTGACATTGTGTTACTGCAATCAGGTATTGGTAAAGTCGCTGCAGCATCAGGAACAACATTATTATTAAACAATTATAAAGTTGATGCCGTTATCAATACAGGGTCGGCTGGCGGGCTATCTTCTAGCCTCAATATTGGTGATATTATTGTTTCAAAAGATGTTTTTTACCATGATGTTGATTTAACCGCTTTTGGCTACAAACCAGGGCAAATGTCTGGTTGCCCTGTGGCATTTGCCGCAGAGCCTAAATACCAATCATTAGCTAAAAATTGTATCGAAAAACACGGCGTTAATGCAATTGAAGGCTCTATTGGTAGTGGCGATGCATTTATCAATGGTAAAAGCAATTTGGCAAGAATAAAACAAACTTTCCCTCATGCCATTGCTGTTGAAATGGAAGCAGCTGCCATTGGGCATGTTTGTTGGCTATTTAAAGTGCCATTTGTCGTTGTTCGAGCTATTTCAGATAATGGAGATAGTGAATCTGCTGTTGATTTTCAAGCCTTTTTAAAATTAGCCGCAAAACAATCGTCGTTGATAGTTGAAGCAATGCTAAGTGAGCTTGCGTGAATTATCTTTTCTGGTTTGACATATTAGGGACTATTGTATTTGCTATTTCTGGCGTATTATTAGCAGCCAAAAAAGAAATGGATCCCATTGGCGCTTTAGTTTTAGCTGTTATCACCGCCATTGGTGGTGGCACCATTCGCGATATAGTTTTAAATCATGGACCAATCTTTTGGATCTCTGATTCGACTGATTTGTATGTTGCTATCGTTACCTCGTTAGTGACAATGCTTTTATTACGTTATTCACCTTCAATCACGATACCTAAATGGTTATTTTCTGTATTAGATGCTATCGGGCTTGCAGTATTTGTAGGCATCGGTGTGAATAAAGCCATTGATTCTAATGTAAATAGCTTAGTAGCTGTATGTATGGGAGTAATGACGGGTGTTGGTGGCGGTATTCTTAGAGATGTGCTAGCTCGAGATATTCCAATGGTATTTAAAACCGACATTTATGCTACGGCTTGCTTAATTGGCGGTGCAACTCATGTTATCGCCTATAATGCACTCAAACTCCCATTGGAATATTCAACATTAATTGGTATTATTACCACGCTTATTATTCGATTATTGGCTATTTATCGTAAACTCACTTTACCTATTATTGGATTAAAAAATACTTAAACCTCAAAATAAAACCTACACGCAACCAATAATTAAGAGCAATATGGTTTAAATAAAGATTTACGCCAGCCTGTTAATAATTCAGGCTCATTGCCCTTTTTGTCTACTTTCCATTTTACATACTGATTAATTAAGCGCCTTGAAAGCAATAAATCCTCATTAAGCTTTGTTTTTAAAGAAATAGTCTGTGCTGCTTGTTTTAGTTCTTCGGTAATTTTTTTATAATCGGGGTAACTATTCACTCGGCAGATAGTTGAAATGTCGGGTGTAGGGGTCGCTAAAATATCTAAAATTGCTTGCCCATATAACCGAATTTCCTTCCCCTTTACACCTAGCTTGTCAAGTTCAGCTAATGAAGTGGGCAAGTAACGAGCTATTTTCCATAATACTTCTTCACGAATCACAAAATTTAAAGCAATATCTTGCTCTTTAGCCAGTCTGTATCGCCAACTCGCTAATTTATACAATTGCCCTAAACTTTTACCTTTCAGTTGCCAACTATTTTTAATGTTTAAATAAGCATCGTTTGGATCCATTATTTCACATTTCCGATCTACTGCCATTTGGCACTCTTGATAAGCTGCTTGTAAATAATGATTAGTAGTTAATTTTTCCTTTAAAATGTTGATTAATGGAAAAAGATATAATACATCGTTAATAGCATAGTTACACTGCTTTTCAGTTAAGGGTCGTTTTAACCAATCTGTTCGAGTTTCACTCTTATCAAGCTCAACTTCTAAATATTTTTTTACCAAGCTAGCATAACCACTACTTAAAGGATTATCTAAAAAAGAAGCTAATATTTGGCTATCGATGATTGGAGTTGGCACAATACCAAAATGATGAAGAAAAACTTCAATATCCTCACTGCACGAATGAAAATATTTTTCAATTTTAGGATCATTTAACATCAATAAAAAAGGTTGCCAATCAGTAATATTAATAGGATCAATTAACGCAGCACATTTACCATCAAACACTTGTAATAGTCCTAAGTGAGGATAAAAAGTTCGAGTCCGAACAAATTCAGTATCTAAAGCAATTGCTGAGCTATTTTCAATTTTTGAACAATAATCAGCTAACTGATCATTAGTTACAATAAGTTGATAAGACAAAATCAAACTCCTATTAAAATATGTTTATTCTTTGTGTATGCTTTTTTCAAATTCTATATCAATTACTACAATCTCAGAACGTGTCATTAGTCGAATTGGTGGCCCCCAAAACCCATACCCGCTACTGACAATACTAGTAAAATGATGATCTTGATTTTGGTACAAACCATAAGTATTTTTATACATTAATTTTTCAACGAGATTGATCGGAAATATTTGTCCTGCATGGGTATGGCCAGAAATCATCAAATCAACACCTAATTCTGCTGGTTCATTAAGATCTTTGGGTTGATGATCGAGTAAAATAATTGGTGTATTGGTATCAGTAAACATAATCAAATCGGACAATGATGCCCGTTTCACATCATAGAGAAATGAAGAAAAATCATCTCGGCCAACTATCGTGATACCTAAATCATCAAAAGAAATAATATCATCCTTTAAGACTTTCATACCTGCTTGCCTAAAAGCGCTAATAATATCTTCTTCTCGGTTATTTACTTCATTTGTCGCTAAATACTCATGATTACCGAATATGACATAAGTACCATATTTAGCTTTTAATTGTCGAAATTGCAGATCAAAATCATTTTGGATAAAAGGTTTTAAGCGTTTATCCAATGTATCTCCAGTAATAACAATAAAATCAGCATTAAGCTTATTGACATCAACAACCATTTGTTGAATAAATTGGTGTGTAGTTAACTCATTAATATGAATATCAGAAAGCTGTACAATACGTAAATGCTCGGTATTAGCTGGTTTATTTATCTTAACCTGATAATAAACAATCTTGGGGTTAATTGCCATTTCATGACCAAAGCAAAATAATAATACTACTATAACGATATATGCAATTTTAAGCCATAGATTAGGTTTTACTTGTTTTTTACTTAGCCAACGTACAGTATCAAAAATAAGCAATACAAAAAAGCAACAAATTATTAAGCCAGTAATAGTATTACAAAACAAAGGTAACCAATAAGTTGAAATACCATTCACTATTTTTAAAAAAATGAGCGATAGTCCCGCTATAAAAACAACAATCCAATAAATAAACCGACAACAACCTGTGACATAAAAATCAAACCAAAACAGCCATCGTTTTCCCAGATAGATGGTTGCTAAAACACTAACCACAAATACTATAAAAATAGTAATAAAATTGACAAACCCCATAATTATCCGAGCAGTTGAATATAAAAAAATGCTATAATAGCAAAATTAATTTCTATAGTACCAATTAGTTTTATGAATATTAAAAAAGACCAATTGTTCTCAACACCGATTGATAAACTAGGCGATTGGACGTTTGATGATAAAGTTGCCGAAGTTTTTCCTGATATGGTGCAACGTTCTGTTCCTGGTTATTCTAATATCATATCAATGATCGGTATGTTAGCTGAACGATTTGTACAACCCAATTCAACAATTTATGATTTGGGTTGCTCATTAGGCGCTGCTACATTATCTATTCGTCGTCATATTACTCAAGATAATTGCCAGATTATCGCAGTCGATAACTCCCAACCTATGGTTGAACGCTGTAAAAGGCATATTGAGTCTTATAAATCCAATACACCTGTGGATATAATATGTGATGATATTTGTAACATCAATATGCAAAATGCATCAATGGTGGTGCTCAATTTCACTTTACAGTTTTTAACCCCCAAAAACCGCCAACGTGTTTTAAATAATATCTATAACGCACTGAAACCTAATGGCATTTTAGTACTCTCGGAAAAATTTAGCTTTAGCGATACAACAATCGATGAATTGTTATTTAATATGCATCATGATTTTAAACGTGCTAATGGCTATAGTGAACTTGAAATCAGTCAAAAACGTAATATGTTAGAAAACGTCATGCTAACAGATACAATCCAAACGCATAAACAGCGACTATCTGAAGCAGGTTTTAGACATATTGATACATGGTTTCAATGTTTTAATTTTGGATCTATTATTGCTATAAAATAGCCAATTAATTTCAGCGCAATTGATAAGGATGAAAAAATGATTGATTTTGGTGATTTTTACCAAATTATTGCAAAAAATAAATTTAGCCACTGGCTAGAAGTGTTGCCAGCTCAGCTCGCAAATTGGCAAAGACAAAATAACGATAACCGCTTCAATCAATGGCTAAATAGTATTAAACACTTACCATCTAAAACCCCTTTTCAAATTGATTTACTACATAGTGTAACTGTCAATAGTGAATACCCTATATCTTCAGGCGAGCAACAACGAATTACCCAACTACTGAAAACCATGATGCCATGGCGTAAAGGCCCTTTTCACTTATATGGTATCGATATTGATACTGAATGGCGTTCTGATTGGAAATGGGAGCGCCTAATTAATCATATCGATAGCCTAGAAGGAAAAATTGTTTTAGATGTAGGTTGCAATAGTGGTTATCATTTATGGCGAATGATTGGTGCAGGGGCAGAACTGGCTGTTGGAATTGATCCAATGGCACTTTATCTATGCCAATTTGAAGCTATTCGCAAACTTTTGGGTAACGATCAAAGAGCGCATTTATTGCCTTTAGGCATTGAGCAACTCCCTAAACTTAATGCTTTTGATACGGTATTTTCAATGGGGGTGTTATACCATCGTAGGTCTCCACTTGATCATTTATTCCAATTAAAAGATCAGCTAGTTGAAGGAGGTCAGTTAATTCTGGAAACTTTAATCATCGATGGAGATGAACATCAAGCATTAATGCCAGGTGATCGCTATGCACAAATGCGTAATGTCTACTTTATTCCATCGGTTCCAACCATGATTAATTGGCTCAATAAATGTGGTTTTTCGGATATAAAAGTGATAGACATTTCACAAACTAGCTTAGATGAACAACGCAAAACTGAATGGATGGAATCGGATTCGCTTGCTGATTTTTTAGATCCTGATGATCCAACCAAAACCATTGAAGGATACCCTGCGCCAATGCGGGCTGTTTTTATCGCTAAAAAATAAGACAAATCAGTATATAGGTAGCCACAGCTGTAATATAACATTACAGTTAAATGTGTAAAAACAACCTAAAATAAGAGTGGCTAGCTTATTACATTTTGATGAAGAATATACAGTTATCCAATGCAAAACACTTTGTAAAATCCTCTAACATATTATTAAATTAAAAGCATATTATTAAATTAAAAGAAAGTTGGTTAGCTACCGACCAGCTTGATGATAGCAATATGTCATCTTATTACCTAAGATAAGATTATCATATTTTAAATGTATGACTTACTTACGAGCATATCTAATGTCTATAATCATCTAACTCAATTATTGTTCTATTAAAATTCCTCTTATCACTTATTCATTTAAATTAGCTTAAAATTTCAGTTTAAATGGTTTGTAAAAATAAAAAGTTAACTAATGTTCGCTGGATATTTATATTCAACTCAAACAATTAGGTATATTACAAGTAGATTTTTTATCCATATAATTATACTATACAAAGATTTTCTGGAAATTATCACTCATTATAAAAAATAAGCTGTCAGAAAATTTATAAAAGCTTTCAGAAAAATAAATGTTTAAACATAATAAATTAATTTCAAAAATTACATATTAAAAATAGGGAATAAACAATGGGATTGCTTAAATTAATCTTGCAGCTACCTTTTTATATTTTGCAAAAAATTGAGGAAATAATTAGCTATTTTATCATTTTTTTATTGGTTTTAATAAAAGGTATTTTTTGGTTATTTAGCCCAATTATTGGCGATATAAAATGGTCAACACCCAGCTGGTTACCTAATGCAAAAGCATTTTATAATAGAATTGGTTCAGCATTAAATAAAATAAAAACCTTAATTGGTGCAAGTATTATTTTTGGGTTCATTGCTTATTTTTCTGGTAATTATACTTATCATTGGTATTTAAACCGTCCTAAACCAATTGAGCCAGCTTCTATTGTTGTTAGTACCTATTATCCTAAATTGAGTGCTCCGACTACAAATCAAGACAGTTTATCGATTAAATTTATTACTGACTCACTTCGTTCTCCTGCTCCGCTAGAATCACTTAATAAAGCAGAAATAACTGAAGGTATTTCCATTTCACCAAATATTGAGGGGCGATGGAAATGGCAGAACGATTCAACCCTAATTTTTACGCCCCAAAATACAACATGGCCACTTGACACTGAATATACTATTGAACTAGATCAGGAAAAATTATTAACTGAAAATAGTAAGCTTAAAGAAAGCCATAAAACTTTTTTTTCACCTGGTTTTAATTATAATTTCAGAAATCATGGTGAACTTTATTCAGATCCAACACAACTTAATACTAGAAATGTTATTAATACAATCGAATTTAGCCATTCTGTTGATAGAGAAAGTTTTGAGAAAAACATCATTTTATCGCTTTATGAAAATAATAACTTCTTAAAAAACATCAATTTTACCGTTACCTATGGAAATAATGACAAAATTGCCTATGTAAAAAGCGCACCTATTCCTTTGCTTGATAAAGCCGGTTATGTGAAAATAACAATTAATAAAGGTGTGACTTCAACGTTAAAAGGAAGACCAATAGATTCTGATATAACAAGTACAATAAATATCCCCGATAAATATCATTTAAGCGTTACCAAAACAGAGCTTACCCTAGTTGAAAAAAGTAATGAAAAAATACAACAAGTATTAATTTTATCATTAAGCCATGCGGTTAAATCAGAGGATGTATCGAAAGCTATTAAAGTCTGGAAATTACCTGAAAATCAAGGTCGCTCATATAAGGAACGACATTACAACGACAATTCTTACCGTTATGAAACAAAATTCAATGTAACACCAGAAATACTCAAAAAAGCCATTCCTTTATCAATAAAGCCAATTGATACTGAACTTACTTATCAAAACCAAATTAGTTTTGAATTTAAAACAGAACAAAATTCTGAGTTATATATTGAAGTTAATCAACCTTTATCGTCTCAAGATGGTTACTTTCTAAAAGAACAGTATCACCAAGTATTAACCGTGCCTAACTACCCAACCTATCTTGATTTTGCGGCAAAAGGATCGCTGTTATCCCTATCAGGTGAGAAGAAACTACCTATCGTTTCGCGCAACGTAGACAATATGAAGCTAGAAATAGATCGCGTTATACCATCGCAACTTCAACATTTGGTGGCATTTAATACAAACTATGAATTTACAGATATGGATTTTGGAGAGCTTAATAATGATCATTTTGTGGAAAAATACACAGTAACTGAAAATTTTAAAGGTGCTCCAGAAGAAATTAAATACACAAATGTCGACTTAACTCGTTACTTAACAGCCAATACAAATGGCAATAAAAATCGTGGTGTTTTCTTATTAAGACTTTATGGAAAAGACAAAAAAGACGCTAAATATAAGTTTATAGCTTCTCGCTTTATTGTTGTTACCGATTTAGGTATTATAGCCAAAAAGTCGCTCGATCAATCTAATGATCTCTTTATTCAATCAATAAGCTCTGGCAAACCAATTAATGGTGCGAAAGTTTCTGTACTTGGAATGAATGGGGTCACAATTACGTCTAAAATGACTGATAGCGATGGACATGTCCGTTTTGCTCCATTGTCTGAATATTATCGAGGTATCAAACCACTTTTATACGTTGTTGAAAAAGGTCGTGACCTATCATTTTTACCAATTAAAAGTTATGAAAGGAATTTAAATCTATCTCGTTTTGATATCGGCGGTATTCGTGAAACTATCGAAGGAGGAGAATTACGAGCTCATATCTTTTCAGATCGAGGAGTTTATCGCCCTGGTGACACATTTCATATCGGTACTATCGTAAGAGCACAAAAATGGACTAATTCATTGGCGGGAGTTTCTGTAGAAGCGGAAATTTACGATCCAAAATCCAATTTAGTACTAAAAAAACCAATTGTACTGGACAAATCAGGATTTAATGAACTTAGCTATAAAACCAGTTATGAATCGCCTACTGGTAATTGGTATATTAATTTATACTTAAAAAATGACAATGACGGGGATGATGAAGATTCTCGTATACTATTAGGTTCTAGCTCCATTGTCATTCGTGAGTTTGAGCCAGATAAAACAACCGTATCGCTTAAGTTGTTACCAGAAATAAAAGATGGTTGGTTAAAACCTGAAAATATCCAAGCTGAAATTAAAGCCAAAAATCTAATTGGTACAGATGCAGCTAATCGTCGAGTAACAAATACATTAATTCTAGAACCATCTTCTCCTTATTTTAAAAAATATGAAGATTACTATTTTTATCAAAATATTTCTAGCCAGAGGACTAGTTTTAAAGTTGAGTTAGATGAAGAAAAAACAGACGAAAATGGCCTAGTCAAAATTAACCTCAATGATAATATGGAAAGCTTTGAGGGTAACTATACACTAAGAATGTTAACGGATGTCTTTGAACCAGAAAGTGGCCGCAGCGTTGCTGCTACTGCAAGTGCTTTTATATCTGCGAGTGATTATTTAGTCGGAGCCAAAGCTGACGGTAATTTAAGATACATTAACAAAGATTCTGTTCGCCATATTGATTTTATCGCAATTAATCCAGCTTTAGATAAAATAGAACTAGCAGACTTAAAACTGGTTTTACTTGAAGAAACTTATTTATCGATTTTAGTCAAACAAGCTTCTGGTCTTTATAAATATGAGTCCCGTCGTAAAGAATCAGTCATCTCAGAACAATCATTTAAGATCAATCAAGATAAAACCCGTTATCAATTAGATAGCAAAAATCCAGGCAATTATATTATTCAAATCAAAGATAAAGAGGATAATTTACTTTACCAAGGAAAATATGCAATTGTTGGTACAGCTAATGTTACTCGCAATTTAGATCGTAATGCCGAACTGGCGCTAAAAATTAAAGAAGCTGAATATAAGCCAGGTGATGAAATAGAAGTGTCAATCACTGCACCATATGTAGGCAGCGGTATTATTACTATTGAGCGTGACAAAGTTTACACTTGGAAGTGGTTCCATACTGACACAACAAGCTCGGTACAAAAAATAAAACTCCCTAAAAATATTGGTGGTAACGGGTATGTTAATGTCCAATTTATTCGTGACCCAAATTCAGATGAAATTTTTATGAGTCCACTTAGTTACGGCGTTATACCATTTAAAATTTCAAATGAACAATTTAACGATAAAATCGTTTTACAAGCACCCTCACTTATAAAACCAGGAGAAACACTGCCAATTACTTTACATACTAATACGCCTCAAAAAGCGGTTATCTTTGCTATAGATGAAGGCATTTTACAGGTTGCAAATTATAAACTTAAAGATCCATTAAACAGCTTCTTACGCAAGAAAGCATTATCGGTAAGTACATCGCAAATATTAGATCTTATATTGCCAGAATTTCGTCATTTAATAACGGCTTCCGCTCCTGGAGGTGATGGAGATAATGATGATGTATTATCAAATCATTTAAATCCGTTTAAACGAAAAATAGATGAGCCGGTTGCCTATTGGTCAGGGATTATTGACATAGATGGGGATAAAACGGTTGAATATAAAGTGCCCGATTATTTTAATGGTAAAATTCGTATCATGGCTGTATCGGTTGGCGATAAAACAATGGGACATAACCAAATGTCAACAACTGTACATAATGATATTGTTTTACAACCTAACGCCCCATATTTTGCTGCACCAAATGATGAATTTGAAGTTACACTTAATGTAACTAATTTGATAGAAAAAATCGGCGACAAAGTCATTCCAATCAATGTTAAGGTTTCAACATCACCAAATTTATCAATTAATGGAGATAACAAAAAAACAATTGAGCTGGCTAATGGTAAAGATGGTGTTTTGAAATTTAACTTTAAAGCAACCGATAATTTAGGAAATGCAGATCTTCATTTTTCAGCTAATTACAATGATATTACAATTACTCGTGATGTTAGTCTTTCAATAAGGCCGTTAACTGAGTATAGGTTAATTACTAAAATGGGAAGAATGGCAAGTAAGAATGAAGTCTTTAGCGGTTTTAGAGATATGTATGGCAGCTTAAGTAAACGTGAAGCTGCTGCTTCTTATTCACCATTTATACTAAGCAAAGGTTTAAGCACCTATTTACAAGATTACCCACACTACTGCTCTGAACAAATTGTCAGTAGAGCAACGCCTATTTTGATAGCTGGCAAATATCGCGATTTTGATTTAATTTCGAAACAGGGGCTAACACCTTTATCAGAATTATTTCAAGTACTTCAATCTCGCCAAAATAGTGAGGGAGCAATTGGCTTGTGGTACTCAACGAATAATGTTGATCCATTTATTACATTATATGCAGTAAACTTTATGCTTGAAGCTAAAGAAATGGGATATAAAGTTCCAGAAAAAATGCTAAACAATGCAAATAAATATTTACAGAAAATTGCTAACTCTAGTTACTATGACAATTATGGCTTTAAAATTCGATCTCATGCAATCTATCTATTAACACGCCAAAATCAAGTAACTACAAGTTATTTAGCATCTATAATTGCAGATCTAAATAGAAATTCAAATACGCAATGGAAAAAAGATATCATAGCAATGTATTTAGCCTCATCATATAAAATGCTAAAAATGGATAAAGAAGCCAATAAATTACTTAAACCAATTTGGCAACAACTAGAAACAGCATACGATCATGCTTGGTGGACAAACAAATATTATGACCCACTAGTTGTTGATGCAGGAAGGATTTATTTAATTAGCAAACATTTTCCTGAAAAGGCAAAAATGATTCCAGCTCAAGCACTTGAAAATATGGTTATCATGCTTAACAAACAAAGATACACAACTCAATCCGCTGCAATGACTATCCTTGCTTTAAGTAGTTATTCGTCAAGTATTGATAAATCTAATTTATCTAATGATACTCTCCAAATTAGTGCAATATCTAAAGAAGGAGAAAAACAAAAAATCATTGCTAATTTAAATGGAATTCTAGCCAAAGGTAAATTTGATGCTCAAGATACTAAAATCAATGTAACAAATAAATCAGATTTACCTGCTTGGTACATGCTTTCAGAGCAAGGTTATGACACAACACCGCCTAAAGAACCAATTAAACGCGGTCTTGAAATCTATCGTGAATTCACAGACCTTGAGGGCAAACCCGTTGAACAAGTTAAGCTGGGCGATAAAATCAACGTGACGATTCAACTCCGTGCGGTATCAGATGATGGAATAACGAATATAGCAATTGTCGATTTGCTACCTGGCGGCTTTGAAGTTGTACAACAACCTATATCTAATCAGGAAGATGCCAGCGAGGAATATGAGGAATATGACAACCATGAATACAGTGGTTATAACTGGGTTTCACCAATTGCTACAAAAACTGGTACTTGGTATCCTGAATATACCGATGTACGTGAAGATCGTGTTATTATTTATGGAGAAACTTATAATAGTAAAATACAAAAATTCACTTATCAAATCAAAGCAACTAATGTGGGCACTTATAGTATTCCACCTGCATTCGGTGAAGCAATGTATGATCGTGATATTCAAGCTGTATCCAAAGGTGGGCAGAAAATAACTATCATCCCGTAGCAATATTTTACAACTACTTATCCATTTTCCAAACGGGCTTAAGCCCGTTTTTTCAATATATATTGAATATATAAAAAAAGCTATGTTTCAAAACATAGCTTTTTGATGCCGAGCGTGATAAATCACGCTCAAATTAAGTGATAATTAACTATTTTGTATTTTTCATCATATGAAAACAAATTACAAATATTAATCTTTAATTTGTAATTTATACTGCTGTAAACTTTCTAACTCGGATTTTGTATCGTATGCATAGATCCGAATTTCATCAAAATGTTCCGTTTCATTAATTTCTAGTTCATGAGAATTTTCACTTGTTACTACTGTTTTCTTTAGTTCACTAGCTAAATAATATTCAATATGATATTCAACGGTTTCTGGTTTATCAATATTGCCTTCATTATATGCAATGAGATTATCTTGTTGTATTTCTTTGTTTCGATGTAACCATGTTAATACTATTGTTTCTTGTCCTTTTAGTATTATTGCCTCTGTAATAACGCCATTTACCTGTAAATTAGCTGGCGGGTATGGTCGTGCGGCTCTTGCGTTAAATTTTAGTGCTCGAATAGGGGCTTTATTTGCACTAAGTGTTCCAGCATTAGTTTGTGTTAACTGTTGAACATAAACAACTTCACCTTTTAAATATTCAATGCCGTCCGTTTCAAATAGGCTATCAAAAAACCAGATAAATGAATCTTTGCTGTGAATTTGTGGTAATGTGTCTGCACATCCCCTTGCTATTGTTACTGTGCCATTTAATTCATCAAATGCGTCAATTCGAACAATTTCATTACCAATAATAGCTGCACTACCAATTGAAACATCTGTCATATTTTTGTTAAAAATCACGTTTAATTTTGTATCTATTTTACTTAACTGACGTTTACTGATTAATACCGCACTTGGCGTAAAGTCGCCTGTTCCTCTTATTGTAAAATCAGCACCTTCAGTTGTAGTTTGTAATAAATAGTTAATTGACTGTGAATTTGGCTGGGCAGAAACTAGGAACATATAACCTGATTCGTTATTAACATCATAATTTGATAACTGGCTCATTGCAAAATAGGGAGATTCAAATAACATATAATTTTTAACTGGTCTTGGTGTTGTATCTTGAACTATCCCTGTCCCAGATTGATTACCACTATTATAAACAGTGTCAGCTAGCCCAAAAACATCCTGAATTGCGGTAATTTCAATCATTCCATCTTCGTGTTCGTTAATAGAGCCAACCCTCATGACCATATCTTTGATATCCCTGTCTGGCAGAGATACCCGAAAACAATCAGCAGGAGTTAATATTTCACCGCGTCGATCAAACTGTATCGTTAGACGAATTAAACCCGCAATTCCAGATTCCAGTTCTCGCTGTGCAACACGTGCAGCCAGCTCAAATGTTGGTAGTGCTTTATATTCAATAGAGCTACTGATTAAACCAACAGCTTGAATTGCACCTAAATTTTGTGCCCGAACTTCACTATCCTCGTTCGTTACTGGATTATGCCATTTTACAGCAATTTCATTTGGTACATTATCGGAAGCGCTACTATCATCGTCCTGTACCACTAAAATACCGTTATCATAATTAAACAATGGTAAATCTTCTGTTTTGTAATTATCACGAATCAGTTTTAGTTTAATTTTTCCTGTTGTTAAATCAGCATATTGTACTGCGCCTATATGATCTAACACCTGCTGTACAAATGTATCTAACCCATCTTGTCGATTGTAACGAAAGCATAAACCGAATTTTTCATTATATAGAATATCAGCAGCAGTTTTAAATGAATCTAAATCAATATCCTCATATAGTTGCAATCCTCGTCCCCAATCATTGTTGGTTGCGCACTCTATCAAAATATGCGCAGGATTCATTGCGTGAATAGTTCTTAAATTGCTATTTATTCCATTATCTTTTTCATGAATTGTTGATGTATCATCATATAACATGATGATACATTTTTCTGGGTACCATACTTCGTTATTTGACCAACCTTGTGTTGTACGTCTGACTCTATATTTCCACGGTTTTGGACTTGCTGAATAAGCACTAATTAAACCGTCAAAGAACGTCGTAACCATGCCCCGAAAACCAGGCACAACGCCGCCCAGTAAATTTTTTACACGACTAGTTGGCTCCTGATCTGCATCACCCATTGAGATTTCAAATATGCCTTTAATTCCACCTTCACCACCAACATTAGTACCACCAAACAAATTCGGCTTATCAATATAAATTGATTTGCTAACAGTAACTTCATTTGCTTGACCTGCAAACACAGTTTTATCATCAGCGGTAATAGCAACTAACTCATTAATTGGTCCACGCCCAAGCCCCGACTGAATACTGAAAAAGTATTTATAACCAATTGTTGTTTTCTTCTTTTTACTGCCCATACTTACCTCTTCTGTACTCTTTGCTTTGCAAGTTCAACAATACGAATAGCTAACGCATCACCCGTACTTAAAATCGTTGCGCTATCAATCCCACCATTTTGAATAAAATCGTTAAAACTCAATCCATAGTGTTTAAACCAGGCCCTTAATCCCCACGCACAGCCTCCACCTTGGCGAATATCTGCCATAGTTATCCATATACTATTTTCTAATTGCTTCATAACGATAATTTCCATAAGCCAGCACAAACCAATCCGCAGTCCAACAGTCACCAAAAAATACGCACTGGGGTGTTCCCTCATCTGGTTGCGGATAATCAAAGTCATCAAACGTTGCTGCATTAACCTTATTATTATGTTTTTTGGCTAATGCTTGATTTAGAAAATAGGATGCAACCAGTACAACAACAAAACGCGCAATCGCCCACCACATAATTAACCTCCTAGAATAGTTTAGTAATGCTATACGGTGATTTGCCGGGCAGGTGTGGGCAACCACCATAATTCAAATGGTTATTAAATTTATTTTCACATGTATCAATCGTATTATCACAACCAGGATATACATTAATTATCAAGCCTACACTTAAGCCATAAGTCCCACCGTACAGACTTAAATTATTGTTGTTATGCATGCGAATACCTCGCCTTTCTGTTAGACCTTCAAACTCATATTCAATATAGCCACCGCTAAAGTAACCATTATTAATACTCTGTGGTACATTAAATGTAATTGATTTACCATCTAATGCGGTGATCTCTAATCCTGAAATGACATAATGACGAGCTTTAACTTTACATCTACTATCATAAAGTGCATGGGGGCACTTTCTACCCCAGGTCAGCCTCAATCCCTGACGACCAAATGTATTGACAATATTGGTTGTGATAATTTTGGCTTCACCAATTTTTTCACGTTTGACTTCAGTGATATTACCTACCCATGCCACTCGTAACTCTTGTTGATTATCATGATAATGCATGCGATAAATTCTAATTTTTACCGATGTGCTTGGTGGCACACCTCGGTAAAAAGAAACAACTTTATTCGTAACGGGTAAGGTAATTTCAACATTATTATTACTGCTTGCTGATAATCCGTTATCACTAATTGCAATCGCTTCCCATAGCGCATTATTAACCATTATTGAGCGATCGGCGTTTGTATATCGGTAATACAAATTCTGCCTTTTAAACTCATACAGTGTTAATGGTTGACCATTTGCAACAGAATACTCAAACTCATTCCAACTCATACCGTACCTCCCTAAATGTAACGTTTATTTTTGCCGTGCCGTCAGCATCAGTTAAATGCTCCCACACAACTTTGTCATCATTTAAACGGCATAGACGCATTATGGATATTTTGATTACTTCCTGGCGCATAAATGCAACTTTTTCATTGAGCAATAACCGAAGTCCACCTTTGTTGTTACTTTTTACGTTGACAATTTCACGATATAAAATGCGGTTACCACTCAGTAAAATTCTTAAGAACTGTCCGCCGAGATCCGTTTCAGTCATATTATTTTGTTCAATATCTAAAATTTCACTGGTTGCATCATCAACTAGTTTGCAATCATTACTAAACGAGGGTACAAAAATTGGTTTTTGGCGACCACGGAGGGCATAAAACAAGGCACGGAGTTCAAGTTGTTTATTACGGCCATTAATTAAAAATTCATGAGATTGAGTAATAAAAACACGACTCGCGCTATCTGAGTAGTACACGATACCCGTTTGATTGTCGATTTCACGTCGCATTGATTCATATGAAACATGTACATCATCTGACCAATCTGGTTCTTGCTCCAGCACATAAAAATTATTGTATATAGGTAGCTCAACATTAACGTTAATGTCATTTTTTTCAACAACTAAAAATCGTAACTCTGCGGTTGCTAATTCATCTGTTCGCCTGATAATTTTAGGTGGTTCAGTCAATTTTGCCGATTTAATTGGAAATACTTTTGCACCTTTTGAAACGGCTGTATATATTGGTTCAGATAGTGTAATACTTAAATGTGTGATTGACTCAATATTAGACACAATCGTATTACTATCATCCATAACTATTAGATTACCGCCAACATGATAGTCTCGCCCGATAGTTGATAAATAGATTGTCTTATCACCCGGGTTGATTTCTCTATCCAGTAATGCTATATCGCTATAAATCGGCAATGAAAATGAGCTTAAATAGTTCTGAAATAGTATATTTTCAATTTGTCGACGTTCGTGCTGATAGATAAGTATTTGAAACTCAAATGTGCGACGGGGTGTTAATCGCATTGATACACGCTGTTCTGCCCCTGTTTGCGATTGATGTACATTTGTTTTCCACTCTAATGTTTCTGTGATGCCATGCAACCAATTCGGCGATATAGAAAAAGGTAGGGAACGATTACCATTAACAACTAATGTAACGGTTTCAGCGTTTAGAAAATGAAACGAAATTGTACAGTTAATGCTATCCGTGCCGTGGCTCTCAATATCAATTGACAACACTTTCATACTTAATCGACTAAATAAAAGAGGTAGTGTTACATTACTGACTGTGACCCCTTGTTCACTATAGGTAATGTCAGTCAGAATTTTATTACTGAAATAACCATTAAAAATTGATATTTCTATAGTACGATAACTACTAACATAACCAACATTAATTGTTGAGGGATTAATATAGAATTTGTTATAAATAGCATTTAAAAATGATTGTGTAATGTAGCCCTTTCGCACATTAAATAACTGCAAAGGGATACCATGTGTAACAAATCCCGTTTTATCTTCCACAACAGATGAGAGCTTAGCCATCCCCTGGTACAACGGTAAATTAAAGCTACGTTGACCACGCAGTTTTTTCAAATCATTAATAACATATCCTGTATGTTTGTTACCCATCACTCAATTACTCTATAAAAGTAGCCAAGGTCATAACTGTTATCTTCATCTTGAACATTATCTGTGACAGTTTGAAACATTGTTGCCGCACAGCAATAATATTTTTCACCTCTAATTTCACGAATAGTGCCTGGCACAACGCTATCAATTCTTGCTACGTAAAAATCAGGAACTACACCAATCCGCTGGTATTGTTTACTCTCTAAATATATATAAATTGATTGTGGTACCAACGTTATCAAATTATTAAATTGAGATAAACTTGCCTCAACGAGTAACATATCTGGATGTGGTTTATAATAATAACGCTCAATCGTAGCATCGCCGAGCCCCATCGCTCCCATTCCCTCATAATTGGGCTGACTAGCTCCAAAGAAATAGTCTTTGCCTTCAACTCTGATAACATTCGCAAATTGACGACAATCAAAAAATAAATACATATAACTTGTAAATGGATATGATGCTTCACCTGTTTTTGATGTGTTTGTTGAATGTGTTCCATATGCATAATGCCCGCCATTGAAAATGCCATCTTTTTTTACTGTTCCAATACCGAAATGGCGAAAACGGCGAGAATCGACACGTACAACAACATGAATATATTGTGATGTTGCTAAAAATGTATATGAAGCAAATGGCTCATGATGAAAATTAGTACCAGCCCCCCAATAATAACGATAGAAATTTGCTTTACCGTTAACAGAGCTTGAACCAGCTTGGTTATCCCAGGATAAATTTGCGTTAAACTGATTGTTGATAGCAATGTACAACGTGGGAAGTGAATTCGATGATCCAACTTTTAGGCTCCAAAAACAATTTTCATTATGTAAATAAAGTTCTTTTGCTTTAGTATCAATTTTATCAACAACCCACCCATCAACTGATTGTGCAAACGTTGCTAGTTTTGATAATAAATCTACGACTGATGATGCGTTACCCGTTTGATATGCCATGTTTAGCTCCTAAATTTTTTCAATTGCAAAAAAATCAATATTCGTTACACGAAAACCATTTTGAAAAATAATAAATTCGCGCCCATCATCGGTTTTAATTGTATCTTCAGGTGCACGGCTTAACCCTGGCACCCAGTAGACACCATCTAATGCCCCCCAAAATTGAGTTGCTTTTGTTACATCTAAAATTGATACGGGATATAGCGGTGAGTAGCAATTGGGTGATGCCGTTAATGCATCGATTATATTTTTGCCATCACGATAAAATTGTTCAATTCCTCTTGGATAAACTAATTTTGTTTCGCTACCTTTTGAACCATAAAATGGTTGCCATGATTGCGATGGGGTAAATAGATAAAAATGATTGTTACGCGGGTCGATAATTGACGCAAAAGAATCTGTTGTAACGGAATATCGTTGTAGTTCATTATTACAGCTACCTGCAATCACTAGTGGATAAGGGTACTCATTTGGTAATGCGTTTGGTAGCATAAATCCGCAATAACAACTGGAATAAACTGTTGTCATTTTTGTTATCACAATAAATCGACGATTATTGGCAAAAAACCAGTAATGTAATGGGTTATTATCAGCAAATAACCCGACTTGTGTGCGATTTAACATACCACTAAATACATTTTCGGGCTGATTGACCAACTCAACATTAAAATAGGTTCCACCACAAAAATAGAGATTATAAATATCATTTGAAATACTATTAGCTGTTTTACATGCAACATAAATATTATCGCCAGCAGTCGCTCCTGGCGCACTCCACGCATATGATTTTCGTTTTGCTATAGTTGCTGTAGCCGCAGTTTCACCGCTATAAATTTCTGTCCAGTTATCACCTGTTTTAACTAATTCACTATCAGTTGTTAAAAATAGATTTAATTTATCCAGTAAATCGATTTCGTTATCTGCAATTCCACTTTGATAAGCCATAGATTAAATCCCCAAATCTTGTTTAATTGTTTGTTTATTTGCTCGAATAAATGTTTTAAATGCTCTGCCACCCGTTACGCTATTGATACCACGACGGACCATATCACCCGCATCAATGACTAATTCTTGCTGAATAACGGGACTCAATACAGTTGGTGAGCTTTTGCGTTGTTGGTTATCATCAAGTAATGGCGCTTTTGGGATATTGACATTACTAACAAGTCCACCGGTTGCATAACGATGTAATCGCCCCGTGTTGATAGCGTGAAGATAGTCAAGACCATATTTTTTCACTGAAGCAGCTTTAACAACATATTCCCCATTAGATAATTTTGCTGGAATAGAATCGGATGTTGATGTACCAGCTCCAGTTATATAACCGCCAGTTGCTGCAGCAACAGATGCCACGCCCGCTAACCCAGACATAGCAGTGCTACCCGCACTAGCCGATGTAATTGCTGTGTATAAGGTCGCTGCACCACTTGAAAATGCGGCTGCCATTGCGCCTGTTAATCCTGCGGTTCCTGTTGTCATTGCTGTGGTTAATGAGGTGCCAAGTTCAACCGAACCAACACTTGTCGCCGTTGTTATTGCTGTGCCCATCATTTCTGCTGAAGCAATAGCGCTGGCATTTTCAACTGCCGTATCGGTTATTGAGCTAAAAAGTGATTTACCCAAATTATTAAGTTGATTCATGGCAATATCAGCAAGCCCTTTACTCGCTACTTGAGCCATTGCTGATACAATACTTTGTGCAAGGTTTAATAATGCATCTTTTAATTCAAACGTACCTTTTGCTAAAGAATCAAGACTACCTTGGATACCGCTTTGTAACCCGTTTTTAAATGCATTGGTTAATGCATCAGTAGTTTTATTTAATTCTGCAATTTGTAACTGAAGCGTAGCAAGTGCTTTTTGTGCATTTTCTCCAACTTGACCAGGAAGCGCTGTCATAGCTTGCAAAGTAGGTAAATATTTGGCAAGTTCTTGCGCTGTTTGCTTGTGTAAATCAACTAACTGACTTTGGGCTTCAACTTGTGTAATTAAACCAGCAGTTACTTGTGCTTGTATACTTTGTTCTTTAATTGACTGTTGTGATTGTGCTTGCTGAACTTTTGCTAAAATTTCGGCAAGATTTGCTTCAGCTTTTTTTAGTGGTAACAACTGGTCAATTAAGTCAATGCCTTCGATATTTTTATTCGCTTTAAGCTGCGCAATAACCGCTTGATACCATCTATCAATTTCTGCCGTTTTAATTCTGGCAGGATCAAACAATAGCGAATTAAGTTGGTTTTGTAACTCCTCATTAAGTTTTTTATTTTCGTTCGCTGTAATTGCTATATTAGCGGCATTGGCTCGGTTACGCTGTTCTGTTGTTAATTTTTGAGAATCAATCAACGCTTGCCGAGTTGCATATGTTTTTTGTGTCTGCTTATCGGCTTGTGATTCCAGCGACTTTATAAATTGTTCTGTTTCAAGTGCCGCAGATTTTGCTGCTCTGGCTGATTCTTGTATTGCTTTTTTCTTTGCTTCGTGCGCATCTATTAATTTTGCATTAGCAATAATTTCATCTTTGATTTCTTGGCTAGCATTTTTATACTGCCCCTTTTCTATTTCATAAAGTGCTTTAGCTAGAGCAGTACTTTTTTCTTGCATAACCACTTTATTTTTTAATTGTTCGTTATATTGACTTAGCAATTTTTTGGCTTCTTGCTCATCTACCAATTTTGCATTAGTAATAATTTCATCTTTGATCTCTTGGCTAGCATTTTTATACTGACCTTTTTCTATTTCATAAAGTGCTTTAGCTAGGGCGGTACTTTTTTCTTGTAGCGCAACTTTATTTTTTAATTGTTCGTTATATTGCCTTAGTTGTTTGTCTGTAATTTCTTGAACATCTTTATCATATTGACCACCAGCAAATGATTTCCCGTCACTTGAAGTAACGCCTTGTGCTTGTAAATCTTTACGGCCTTTTTCATTAGCCCACAGCGCTTCATATTTTTTACGTAATTCATCAACCGCCTTGGCTTGTTTTTCGGCATCGCTAGAATTTTGTTTATGAAGCTCGTCCAGTTCTTTTTGGGCATTGATTGCTTTTTCATTAATAACATCGGTATTATGTTTTTCTTGGGCTTCTTTTTGCTGTTTATCTCGTTGAGCATATTTTTCTTGTAATGCTTTATCGTCATTTTCATTGTATGGAATAGATGCAGCCCCAGGCACAATATAAAAACCTCTATTTTTAGCTTTCTCCATTCTTTCAATATCTTCTTCTAGGCTTGATAATCCTAAATCAAACTTAAGCTCTTTCTTTAACTCATTACCTAGAACACTAACCCCATTTTTGAAGTGTCGCCATGCCTTTTCTAACCAATTGAGCTGTTTTTTCATCTTATCAGCACTGACTTCCATCTCTGAAGCATATTTATCTGTAGCGATTGCAATAGCTTCTTCGGTTCTACCTTGTTCTTCTAACGCACTTATACGCTGATAAGTAGCCAGATCTAAAAAGTGATATTGTTTATTACTTTCAACAGCCCAGCTAGTAACCGAATTTTCAATACCTTTAAATGATTGAGCGGCTTCAAGCGCATTTTTCTCTGTCACTTGTGCCATATATGCTGATGCAGTAGCAATATTTTCAATCGATTTTGCTGATAACCGCCCCTCCGATGCCAGTTCCGCAATAACATCACGTGTTTCACTGTAGTTATGATTAATTTTACCGATACGTTGAGACATCATCTCAAGCCCACCAGCTGTCGCACCAGCATAATTACCCGTTGAAATTAATGCACGATTAAACCGCTCTTGGTCTGAAATTATCGTACTTATCACTTGAGACATTTTGTAAGCGGCAGCAATAAAAATACCAACGGATAATGTAGTAGCACTAAATAATGGCGGTAATCGTCCAGTCATGTTGCCAATTGTTAGCAATGAATTTCCCGCTGAGGCAAAATTACCACTAGACAATTGTTTAAACATACTGATGATGCTACGACGTGCACTTTTAGTATTCAGATCTAATTTCTTAGTGCTCTCATTGAGCGTTTCAACCGTTGATAACGCGGCACGTTGATTACTGATTTTTGATAAATAATCATCAAACGTATTACTATCAATTATCCCCGCTTTTTTTGATTGACGTAGCTTACTTTCTAATGCATCTAATCGGCTTAAACCTTTAGTAGCTGGATCAATGCTTGCTAATAATTGATCCAACCCAGACTTTAATTTTTCAACCTCTTTTTGATGAGCCTTAGTAACTTTTGCCGCTGCTTCTTGTGCCTTAGCGAGTTTTTCTTGCTCTTTGATGTAATCATCCCATACCGATTCAATATGAACTCTTTTCCATGATTCAGATTGTTGATTAAATAATTTTTGGAAACTTTCTGCACTTTTGCGGTTTGCTTCTTGAATGGTTTTTGCTGAATCTTTAACTTCATTACTCACTTCATGAATATTTTTTTTAGCACGATTCACGTCAGCCGTGAACTTCATTGCAATATTCATATCGTTATTAGCCATTATTGCTCTCCGCGTAACTGTTTTACAAACTTAGTAACTTGTTTACCACCATTAAAGCCAACACAAATATCTTCAATTCGGTTAGCTCGTTCTCGGTTTTGTAGCTTAATTAATTCATCGTAATACAGCAGTAACTGACGTTGCGTGTAATGCGGTAACTGCTGTGCATCATGTCCATTTTTAATTAGTAAAGTAAAAACCTCACTCCAGCTTACTGATTTGCCTGTTTTGTAGCGTTTTGCCGAATGATTTTGCGAGTTACCGCGTTCATAAAAAAACAAGAGTTAACAACCCACCACCAGTCTAATAATTGCAAACCCTCTTCATATGGCAACATTTCAATAAACGAAATCGGTTTTTGAATAGAGGTACTGATTAAAGAATAAACCAACTCTAAATTACTCATAATAATTATGTCGGCTTGCTCAATCGTGATTTTGTTTGTACCGTTCATTCCATTCACAATTAATGCAACAAACTGGTCAATTTCGTTACCAATTGTTAGTGCATCTTTAAATGAATATTCACGTACTGTAATTGTTTCACCAGCTAGGGTAATTTCACGATTTGGCATCAATGTTGCTAAATCATTTGATTCTTCTTTTGTTGCTGTCACTTTTTCTGCCATGTTATTTACCTGCTACTATTAAATTTAGAGAATTGAGTAATTAGCGGTGAATATTCACCGCATAAGCAATAATTTATTTCGCTTTTTGAACGTATGATCCAAAATAACCAAGCGAACTATCCTTGTTTTGACTCATATCAGCCAAGACCGTGGCAGTAAGTGGTAATTCACCGTATCCCTCATTGTGTAGTAACGAGAAGTTAGAAATTGGATTGAATTTAACGCGGAATAGCTCCACAATTACATGTTCATTTTCTCTATCAGTATTGATACCATCGAGCATAAACCAACGTTCTGGTGGTTGACGGGTAAAAATGCCCAAACTTTCAGTTTTAGCGTATGAATAATCTACCGTTGCGGTTAATGCCTGTGTAGTTAGTAACTTGATTAATCCGGCATGGGCTGATTCGATTTCATAATCTGTGCCTAATACTAATGTGGTTCCATCAGCAATTTTTAACTCAACATCTGCAACAAATGGGTTAGCTAACTTTATGCGGTCACCAATGACTAAGTCGTTTGGTAATTTTTCATCAGTGACAATACCTGCATCAACAGTAATTTTTTCACCATAAAGCGCTAACGCAATATTTTCGATTGACCAATCTTTTAACGTAAGATTTAACGTACCACTTTTACCCAGTGTTAATTCACCAACTTGTAGACGTTGCCCAGTGTAAGACTCATTTTGCGTAACTGTCTCAACACTTAACTCCATTTCACACGAATCGGCAGTACCGACATGTCGAAATGCACCTGGGCGGGCTGGTGAACTGGCGGTATTACGTGTGGCAAGGTTAATCGTACCTTGCAAACTCATTAATAAATCTGACATATCTTTCTCCTAAAATTATTTATCGGCTACCGATGAAGTGTTGGGTTTGAAATGAATCAATCCAAACTAGCACGCCATTTTGAAAACCTAACGTTTGCCCACCAACCCATGTGACTGGACGAACTCCATCAATAAATTGAACTGTTTTACCAATCAACAAATCACGCACCGCACCAATCACTGGATTTGCCAATTGTTTTACATTTTGAATATTGGTTGCTTGACTAGAAATATCACGTGCAACAACCACAACACCAAAATTAACACTCACTGATTGACGTGTACCGGCCGGCTTATCATTGGGTGTTTCTTTACCAAGCAAAACATAAGCAGCAGGGGTTGGCGCTGACGTTAAATCGGTTAACTTGCCGTATTCAGCACTAGTACCAACAAAAACTAATGTTTTATTAGCAATTAAACCTTTTAACTTTTCAGCAATCACTGAAACATCAAACGGTGCGCTACTCATCTTCCAAAATCCCTAAGTGTGTTCATATCAAATACACGAACAGGGCCAGTTTGTTTAGGCACACCACCTGCAACGGGTAGAGTATCTTCAATACCAAGCGAATATTTCCCTTCCGCTACCATTTTTAAAAAGCCCTGAACTTGTTTATAGTCACGAACTATCGGATCCGTTTTTTCATCAGAAATACGATTGCGATGCAATTTGTAACGCACAATAATGCGTGCCCAATCAGTTAGCAGACGTGGTACTTTAACTAAGGGCAGTTTGTGTCCTCTTTGACGTAAAAAACCGTTTATTTCAGCTTCAGTATCAGCTATTGATTCATTAATACGTGAGATTGCTCGATTTGCATTAATAACATCATCAGGCAACCAACTTGAAACATCACCACCATTAATAATGACTTCCAACAAATTAGCATCTACGGGCATTTCACCATCTTGAGCAACCAATTGGGATAGCTCAACGAGTCCTGGACGTTCGGATAAATTTAGCAATGTAATGTATGGAATATTCATCATCTTGACCCAAACCAACGATACATTACCGTTGGTTGTTGTTCACATTATTAACTGTTTGCTGGAATAACATTTTCAAACAAATAGCCCGCATCTTTAGCCACAACTAGCTCTTTGACCGATTCACCGACTCGAACACGTTGACCACCCCGTAAACCGATATCAGGATCAACAATCGAACCCGAAACACGATCTTTAAATTGAGCTGTATAACCGAACGTCACACCACCTTTAGTATTTGCTAATTTATTGCGTACCGTGAATGATGCTTTATTGCCCCAAGCACGAAGTAATGCTGGCGATTTACCTGGTTTTGCACTATTTAAAAATGCATCACCGACATAAATGGCTTCTAACTCTAATAAGTCAGCTAAAAATCCGAGAGGAACTAAACCACTTTCACCGGCATTTCCATGATATGCTGAAACAATCTTTGGATGACGACGTAATATTGTGGCAACTCGACGTCCTAGTGTGCCGATATTTGGACGCTGAACCATTGCATCGAATGCATCCGTTATTAATGCTACTGGGTCACTATCAGGATTATTCCATTGCTGTGCAGAAGTTAATGTTTGTTTATTGCTGTAATTTGCACCATTAAATAGCAAATTTGCAGCTCTAACCTCACGATCTAACAAAATTAAATCAGTCGTGGCCTCAACGGCATGACCAAGTGGGTTATAGCCTGTAATGGCTGTATCAATATCATCTTGAGGGACAGGGCTATCGAGTCCCCAATCTTCAACTGAGCTTTCTTTTTCTTTGGCACTAAACTCAACTTGATTCGGTTGTGACGTCCTACCAACTTTGGTATTAGGCAAAGTAAATCGCTCTGAAAAATCAAATTCAAGCCATTTAAATGATGTGCTAGAAACAGGCACACGGGGCAAAACCTCATCGGCAATTAACTTATTATTACGGTAAGCGATAGCAATTGCAGTCAACTGCGGTTCAACGGGAAAAGGACGTTGCATATAAAACTCCTATTTATAAAATTGTTTATCAAAGACCATGGACCATTAGTTAAATAAAAGGTTAAGCTTGTTTGCTTGGTGCAATCCAAATAGTGCCTAATTCATCGGCATCACCCGCAACTTCGGCATAGCCAATAATAAAATCACCTGACATTGCTTTTTTAGCTCGGCCATCCGCATTTGCAGTGATTGGGTCACCAATCGCAATGGTTTCGCTATAAAAAACTTGTGCCAACCCACTGCGCACAACATCAAACACTTCACCGTCACCACCACCAACAATTGTTGATACACCGATTAATAATGCGTTACCGTCAATCGCTGTTTTTGCTAGCCCATCTTCACTACCATGGCACACAATTAAACGGGGTTTGACTTCGCCTTCAGCGGTTTTTGCTACTGTTAATCCTGGAATATTCATATAAAAACCTTTTGGTTAAAATTAAAATGATGCTGATATTAATAATCAGCCTGTAATTAATGCTCTTACTTTTTAGCTTTGGTTACATGCGTAACAGCTTGGCTAATTGAAATTGTATTACCTTTGTCTGCCTGTTCTTTTTGATAAGCTTTGGCTGCATCAGCAATGACTTTTGGATCTTGTTTATCAACGTTATCTTCACTATCACTAGCAGCCGATTTTTCAGCAAAGTTCATAAAACTAGGACGCTCTGAAAGTACTTTTTTGATTAAATCAACTGGGGAACTGTTAACAGTTGCATCACCTTCAGCAAATGAAATTGGTTCACTACCCAACGCCATAAATACTTCAACAACTGTAGTTTTATGAGCAGGTAATAATTTTCCATCTTTAACTAATTCATCAGCAAAGGCAGCAAATTCCGCACGCTTGTTAGTTTGTTCTTTTTCTAGCAATGCTTGTTCACGTTTTGCTAGTTCAGCATTTTTAGCGTCAATTGCTGCTTGTTGTTCGGCAAAGCTAGCGTCTAAAGGTTGTGGCATTTTTTCTTTCTCCTTTTGTTTTTGAGCAGATATTGAACGCAATGATTCAAGGCGCCATTGCGGTAAAAATAGGTCAGCACTGGCAATGCCGGCTTTTTCAATCAGCAGGTCACGCAAATTAGATAAAATTGAAATCAAATTCTCATCAAATTCTTCATCAGCCATAGAGAACTCTGCGGCACCTTGCTCACCTTCAGACTCCGCAAAACTGGCGTCAGGCAAGCCTTTAATAGCAGGCGCTGCTGCACCTAAAAAACCGATGTGACGAGCATAATAATGACCCGGTTTAGGATTGCCCGGTGAATCCGGCAAATAAATTGAAAGTGAACGTTTTTTATAACTGCCTGCATTATAGGCTTCAGCAAATTCTGGATTAATCTGATCTAACTTTGCATAAACTAAACCATCTTTTACTTCGAATGATTTTGCCCACGCATAAGCTGGTGCAGTTAGTTTTGGATGACCAATTACAGCAGGCGCTTCAGATAAACTTGGATCGTAGCTTTCTGCTAAATCAATACAGTTCTCTAAAGTAAAAGTGATTTTTCGACCATCTACCGCAGTATGCGTACCAGGTTTAAAAACGGGGATAAGTGCCATAAAAAATGCTCCAATAAATTGATATAGAGCATCATGATCTATTTTGAGAAAAAGGTAATCTGAACGCGGGCAGATAAATTTTTAATAATTTGGAAAGGGGAACGGCAAAATAATAGAAAGAATATACACTAAAAACTTATTATAAAGCATTTACAACACGATTAAAGCGATTCGTAAATAAACTGATTAGCCTTTTTTAATAAAGTGGCTTAAAACGCGTTATATTGCGTTTTAAGCAAAACCCAAGTGCTCACGCACAACATCGACCAATAGTAATTTATCTTGGGCGCTAATGCCAAGCCATGGTCTGGCTGGAATTACTACTTGTTTGGCTAGGCGCCCGCTAACATTTAATGCATTGCCTCTAACAGGTTTAATTGTACCGCCGAACTGATGAATTGCACCATAGATTTGGTTTGTACCAAACAACAAAGTATTACCTTCAATCTGCCAATGCAACGTACTTCTTAGATTACCATCTAGCGTTAAAATTTTATCTTTTTGTTTGGGTTTTGAGTCTTTATACCAAGGAGATAGTTCTTTCCACGGTACACCATCGGGCGATTCTTGAGCCGTAAATCTGGCTTCATGAATATCAAGTAATACTTCGCCCATATGACTAAATAAACTTTGAGTATCATCTATGGCTGCTTCAATATGAAGCATAGCATCAAGAGCATCTTGTATATTAAACTCAATATTTACGCCAGTCATTTTTTCACCTATACTATTTCGAATGTAAGTAAGCAGCTTCTGCCAAAGCCTCAAATCCTTACTTATGCACCTCAATTATGGCAGTGATTGAGGTTTATCGTTTAAACACTCGAACACCAACACGCAGTTGCTCTAAATATTCAGGGTTATCAGGCGCAAATGTTGTTACACCTAGCCAACCATCATCACCGACCTCAAACACCGCAAGCATTGGCTTAACTTCACCATCAATCATAAAACGCGAGATATAACGCCGCCGAACTACCGATTTTTGCAGATGATCAAAGTATTCCATTCTTGTCCAAATTTCATCGGGCAGTTTTAACGAATCCGCAAGTAACAATAAAAATTGCTCACGATCACGTTTTGTCACTTTCAATTCACCAGTTTTGCTAACAGTGAAAAGCTGTTTACCGATTACTAATGCATCACCGGCTACATCTTTAAAAATAGCTGGATTGGTTAATGTTGCACCAAATTCATTTAAGAAAATATTGGCATAATCTTCTTCAGTTAAGCCTTTTTCTAACAGTCTATTTTTGCTTACTTCACGGATAGCTGGCCATTCATCAGTTGCTTTGCTTGATGGTAAACCTCGTTTTAAAGTTGGATCTGTATCTAATGGATTGGGTACAAAGTTATCAAGTCGTGATTGTCCAGGAATATGTTCAAAGCTAGGGGCAATCCCTTCGGGCACTCTTACAATTCTAGGATTACCATTATTTTCACCAATAACTTTATCAATCCAATTAATTGATGGTGCTTTATCTGGCCCATTTTTTCCCATACGTTTTAAATCACCAGCTGTACGCCCACGAACACGGCACTGGCAACCATAGCCATTGGGGGGAAAGTGTGTATTCCACCAGGAATCATTAAAATCTAATACCAGATGATCCCAACTTTGATGAAGTTCTCTAGGGTGTTCAACATAATCACTATGTAAGTATTCTAGGTATGGAAATTTAGAATCACGTAATTGTTGATAGCGCCCAGCTTGATAAGAACTGTTTAAATTTGTTTCATAGATGATACGAGTACGCCAGTTAAAACCGCCGTTATAACTCCAACCATGACGTTCAACTATCTCAGCAAAGTCTTTACGGAACTCATCCAGTGTTGTGCCTTGGCTAATTGCTTTATCAATTGCTGCACGAAAATCATTTAGTAATGCATTACGATTAGCACCCGCCACAACAAAGGCATAATCATGCTCATTATTGTAGATATCTACATAGCTGTTTGTGGGCACATTTGCTTTACGTCTGAAGAATTCAATTTGCTCTTTAAATGGCAACGAGCCATATGCGACATTAACCATTTTTGCTATCCTCAAGTAGTTCTGTGCGACCTGCTAAATTAGCTGCTGTTAATGCTTCAGCCATGACCTTTGCATATTTATCTAATTGCATATCGGGAATTAGCTCAAATAACTTATCACGTAATTCTTCTAATGATTGAACATTATCAACCAGTTCTTTAATTTGATTAATCCATTGGTCGGTAACTGGTTGCATTTCCGTATTTAAATGATTTGATTGCAACACGGGTGCAAAGGTATTCGGTTGCTGTTCGGCAAAATCAACGTTTTTTAAAGATTGCGCATCAATCGGCTCTGCTAGTTGCGGTTTTTCTTCCCATTCACCACCATAAGTATCCTGTACATGGGAAAGAGTTGGACGGAAACCAGTAGATTCAATAATATTTTTATCACGTTCTGACATTGATTTTAAATCATCTGGTTCATCAAAAATACGTGAAACCTGAGGAACAGCAGCACCGGGAAAATTCATCTGTGTAAACCAGGTACCAGGACCTCGATTCCATGACTCGCACATTACATCAGAATCTGATTTAGCAATTGATGTTAGTACCGCAGCTTGTAATGACTCATCACCACCGATTGAGCTAGATGCACCACCTGAGGAAGTAATTTGTCCAACGGTTACACGCCGAATAGCTTCATTCATTGAATCGTAAAACGCTTTGTAATCGCCTGCGCCTGAGCGTGCTATTTGTAGCAATTCAAGCGTCATGCCATCTGGCATGATGATGCCAGAATCGGTCTGAATTGCACGAGTGAGTGACAGTAAGTCCCGTTTTTGTTCAGGTGTTGCACCTGTACTATATTTGCCCACTGCCGTTGGCATGCCGAATTTTTCCAGAAAAATTAGCCAGAACTTAATATCATTGCGTTTAAAAAAGCTTGGCCAGTAAAGCCAATGAGCCAACCCTAAACCATAAGGTTCATCATCATGATCCGCACCTGTGGCGTAATGCCAAAAGTACGGCTCATCACAAGATATCCCATCATGCATATTATTTTGTGTCAGTAAACGCAGTTCACCGGTTGGAGTAAACCGAAAACGACGGCGATCGCGAACTTTAATATCGTCGATCCAGTATAAATTACCCTTGATACCATAGATAAGTTCAGCAACTGCATAACCATAAAACACTCCATAATGCATAAGTTTTGTAACACGATCAAACCCAATCGATTTTAACAACTCGCTCATTGCATCAGCTGCTTCAATATCAATCGGTTTATCGCCGCCAGGTTCAACTTTCCATTCACGTGAAATGACAGCATCTTGACGCTGAGTAAAGGCTGATTTCACTTCATCATCATTTAAAACTTCTTTGTAAATATCTAAACGACCGGCACCACGATTTTGTAGCACGCTATCATCTGGTTGCGCTAGTGTGCCAACATATAATTTTGTAATATCATTATTTTCACCAGTACCAGCAAGCTCTCGGCCTGTTTCAATCTTTGGTTTTTTACCTTTAAACCAATTAAACATTAAATAAATCCTCCAAAATCGTTACCGCCACGAACGGTACCAAAGCCTGTTTCGGTTATTTCTAGCTCTGAACCACTTGAATATTCATTAAGTGAACGATAAGAATCACGATGTCCAAGTGATTGATATTCAATTTCATATACGCCTTGACTTGCAGCATTAATGGCAAGAAAAGCAGCCCACGTTCTATCGGCATGACCATTACTATCAGAATCAGCAACAAAACGCGGTTGCCCCATTGCGCCAGTCACTTTTTTTAACTTATGCAAATCAGCACGAAGTGCATTATTGCCAGCGGGAATACGAAGTTTTCTATCTTGAAATGCTTGTTTACCTTGTGTTGCTAATGTTAATTTATTTGGAGCGGTAAATAGCACACCTTCAACGACCATTTCACCATAACGTCGTTTAGCATCCTCAACAGGTTTTTCACCCATACCTGTTTGGTCCATACAGATACGAATAACACGATAACGCCTAAAAACATCATCAAGCAGTAAATCTTGTTCAGCAAAAGAGAGTCGTTTACGCTCAATAATTTCACGAGTCCAAAGAACATCGCCCACTAGTTCAATGACCCAAATAACAAATAGGTCATTACGTGTAGCAATATCAACGCCAACAAAACAAGGATTGCCTGTATAGTGTTCAGGCAATCCTGCTTTTTCATCTTCGACGCTAGTAATTAAATCAAAATCAAGCCAACTACTTGCTTCATCTAACCACTTAAGCTCGAACTCTTGCGCCCATAAATCGTCGTCACCGGAACCTCGTCGCAACTCTTCAATATTACGCGGTAAACCATCTGCTACACATTGATAAATATCCGCTGAATGACGTGACCAACCATCATCTTTACCTGTCATCAGCTCATAAAATTTATTGCCTTTGCCATTTGGTGTGCTAATCACACGCAGTTTTAAACCGGGCTTTGAGATAACAGGAAACAATGCTTTCCAAATTGCCCGACTATCTTGGTGAAAGGCAAATTCATCCAGTAAAACACTAGCACTAAAACCACGGGCAGTATCTGGATTGGCAGGTAAAGCAGTAATTTTACTGCCACCAGGTAATTCAACTTCTAATGCCCGAATATTAGCATCCCAATCATAATCGAGTTCTTTAAAGCCTGCGGACATTGCACGAAGATGAACTTTAACACCCTCATTCATGGCTTCACGGGCTTGACGTTCACCCCGTGATAAAATAACCCAACGCGCACGTTTCCCTTGTGCTTCAGCTCGCAAACAGTCGAGCACAATTTGTAATGTACTGGTAAAGGTTTTACCGCATTGCCTTGAAAACATAGCAATAGCAAAACGGCTAGTGTCGTTTACCCACTGTTTTTGATAGTCATAGAGTTTTAAGGCTGGTTCATTTTTTACTGTCATAAGTCATACGCCGCTTTAATTACTTTAGCTAACATTTCAGCTGGTACTTCGCCTGTTTTTTCTAGCTCATCCAGTTTTTCTTTTTGTTCACGCAATAACTTTTCACGTGCTGCTTTTTCGATTTCCTGCCGCTCTTTAAAACTTAATTGACGTGCTTGCATGGCTTCTTTAGCGGCTTTTGCTAAAAAACTAATTTCTTTGATTGTGATATCTTCTGATTCATGTGCTTTAAATGCGGCACGTGTTGCTAACGTTGTGACTGCTTGTGCAAGTAGTGCTCCTGATTTGTCATCAACACTATCACCCAATTCATCAACCAAAATACGTGATGCTGTTTCAATTTCACGTAAGCTATTGGTCATTTCATTAAATCCCTTCTGATATCGATGCAAACTGCTTCTGCTAGGAGTTTCATTGCTTGGGAATTTTTGTTGCAGTTCTGTAATCATTTCATCTAGTGTAAGTTGATCTGCTCGTAGTAGTTTCTCAATATAACTACGTACCTCAGGCTCTAGTTTGTGGATCGTTGATTTACGCCCCATAATTACGCTCCTGCGCTTGGACGTTTTACACCCGGCACAACAACTTTACCGGTAGCCACATCAGCACCAAAATCGGTTAAACGTGCAACAATAACACTACCGATTGTTTCGATTTTGATTAAATTTTGCTGCCCAAGCCAACTTAGATGGGTTTTAACTTGGTCTCGGCTAATAGCGTGACCATAGTGATCTAACGCACTATAGATAATGCTAGAATTACTGCTATAACTTGGCATTTCATATAAGATACGCAAAATAACCAACCGTTGATCTTCTTTTAAAAATTCAGCGTAGCTCATAATTCCTCACTTGTTCTTTAATAAAAATTGGTTAATGTTATCTAATTGCCGTGATAACCCTGATAGTCGATCGCTTAACTGATTTAAAGTTGCTTCATTACTACTTAATTTTTCAATTAGCTTAGTTACTTGATGTTGAGTCGGCAGTGATTTAACCGTCTCCTCAACTTGTGTTACTCGAATACGTAAATCTAATAATTCTTTTTGACTAGCCGATTGACGACCAATTAGCCATGAGTACACTCCAACCACCGCCATTACAACCCATTGCAGAAACTGCCAGTTAAAGGTGATTTCATTAAAATTCATCGTTTATTCCTTTTTTCTTCTATCGAAGCACATTCAATACATAAATCAGTCACTAATGCTTTTCGACGTTCTTCAGCTATCGGCTCTTCACAGATTCGACAATATAAGCGTGATACTCCCGTTTTTGCTTGATGTTTCGCTAGCGCACGGTCTAGTGCTTCCATTTCGGCTGTTGTTGCTAAATCAGCGTTGTCCATTGTTTACCTCGTTGATATATTTTATTAGTTCAATAAATCGACCCGAGCATTGCCCATATTGGTCATAAAGCTGTTTTAAGACTTGAGCTAAACCATCCGCCGTATTATTTCGTCGTTTTACGGGTAATTCGCATGGTACCGTCAGTTGTGCTGGTAAAACCATGGGTTGTTGCTTGAGCTGCATTTTCACGGGCTGAGTCGATGAACTGCAAGACACTATCATCAAACACGCAATGACTGCGATCATTAGCCGTTTTGTTAAGTGCATCTTGTAATGCTTGGGTTGATTGTTCATCATATAATTTCCTTTCTACTATCTGCTGTGACAATGAATAACTTGCATCATTAGCGGCTTTAGTTAATTGCTTTGTACTCTCAATAAATTGACTTAACGTATCCATTGCTTGTTGTGCTTCTAAAGCAATATATTCTTGTTTGGCCATTGATTTGCCATGACTGATACCTAATCGGTAAAGTGCACCCAAACCAACAACCAAAATTATTCCCAACAAAAAATAATTTTTACTGCCCACAAAAAAGCTTTTGATTAATTTGCCTATATTTCTAATCATCACAAACTCCTAAACCCCAATTTTCATTTATATAAACAGGTTGCCAGCGGTAGATAATACGAATTGGATAATCACGGTTTTCTTTAAAATTAATGCTTTTACGACCACCATTAATATTTTCAACCACACCCCAGTAATGCCCAGAATCTTGATATTCTCGTTTTGCTCGCTGACGATCACGATTTACCCAGCCAAGCCCGCCGTTATAGGCAGACAAAGTGAATCCCCATCTATCACAATCGCTAGCAGTTTTATTAATACGCTGATATAACCAATAATCATATTGAACTAAGGCACGCAGTGCCCAAGATGGGTTATAAGGTTCGTTGCTACCCAATATCTTAGGATATGCACCAGAAATCCAATCCGCCGTTGCAGGCATAAATTGAGCAAGCCCCTGTGCACCTACTGGTGATTTTGCGTTTACTTTCCATCTTGATTCCTGGTGGATTTGAGCTGCAAACAACGCAATTGGCGCATCAAGACCAAAGATTGCACGTGCATTACGTGTCAGTTCCCGTTGATGTTGCTTAGCATCATTTGGTACAACTGCTATAGCAGGCGCTAAATGACAACTAAACAGCATAAATACAATAAGTAAGGTTAAGTAACGCATGGCTATAATCCAAGTGTTACACCAAAAATCACAGCGGAAACAATCAACGCCCGACGAATCAGAACAACCGCAAACAGGGTTCGATACTCATCAAGAACAGGGTATTCCGCACACATTTTTGAATCCATTGCCTCTGGTTGTTCATTGTTTTCTAAAGACTCAATATATTGCTTGGTATAAAAATCAGGACCAAACTCTTTCCAATCGTTATATAAATAACCGCCAGGAGATGCATAAGGGAAAAGCGCACGGTCTAGGTGGTAACCAATCACGGCAGAAAGCAAGACTAAAGCCAGCTTATAAGCAACAACTGGTAATTGCTGAGGTGAGAGTAACGTAATAATTGCAAATAAAGTAATAGCGACTAAATACCATTTGAGAAGGCGTATTTGGGATAATTTTTTGATTGGATGAACCATAAAAAACCTCATAAGTTAAAGTAACGTATAAGGTTATTATGATCTTACTTACTTGAAATGTAATTTGAACGGGGGCAGATTATTCGTTATCAATATAAGTGAACAGCAATAGTTATAAATAACGGTACGATTGAGGTGCAACAATATTATTACCCAAATAGTTCAAAGGTTTAGGTTTCTCATATTTAGTCACTCTACCAACAGCAATAGCAAAGGCTCGTTGTTTTTGTTCAAAATATGCATCATAAAACCGCTTACTTATACCCGCATATTTTTTGGTTTTTTCCCATACTAAATCAGGATTATCCGATATTACGTAATCTATATCAAATTCTCCAACGACTTTTCCAACAGGCATTGTTGCATAAATCACTATAGTCTTAACCGATTTATTTTTAAAAATATTTTTTCTAAATTCAAATCGTTTTTCACCAGATAATATTTTTGTTACAAATTCTGGTTTAATTGATAATAAGACTTTCATTAATTTCACCTAGTTTCAATATTTTTTCAAATTGATTATCGCTTAGTTTTAAACAAGACCATCTTTCTTTTGCGTTTAAACCAACCTCATTGATTAGTGTCGCTCTATTGGGGCGACGAGGTAATGCGATATTATATGTAAACTTTATTACATAACAAGGAGAATAAGTTTTATAATAATTTTTAGAATATAATTGATTCAATTCACCTAATGTAAACACACTATATCTACTACAATAGTCAACAAACTCTTCATTATTAGAAAAAGAAGAAATAGTCCTTACTTCTTCAATAACGCAGATTGATGTCGTAACGGCAGAATAATAAGCACTTTTACCTTCTTCTCCTGTTCTATAAATTACTACAATATCTCCTTTATTAAAATTACCAGTCATTGGGATATTAGAAATATAAACTTTATGAATACTATTCGTGTGTGATACATCATGAATTATTGATGTTGACTCCGTTTTTAAAATTGAGTCAGGAAAAAGTTGAGTATGAAACTTGGGATATATAGCTAATAAGTATTTGTTTGTTCCAGTATTAATATAGGGATAATCTTTTTTCAGATCACCAGAAAAAGCTCTTTTTTTTAATAAAACGTTTTCTAAACCATTATCACTTTTTTTTGTACCATAAATACAAAAACCATATCGCTCAAAAAGATGAATTAAATAATCATGCTTATCAAAAATTGTTACATATATTCCCACAACATTATTTTCGATAGCAACATCAAAGATTTTTTTGATAAAACGTTCTCCACGCAATGTACCCGCGGGATTAAATTTAAATGTTCCAACCTTTAGATAAGGCCCATCAGTTAACGGGGGAGTAATATCATCAATATTATTTTCTAACTTTAAATACATAAAACCATCGATGGACGAATAATTATAATTATATAAAACAAATGCAGTATCTTGTGTTTTTACTTTTTTATTCCACCAATCAACAAAACCATAAGCATAATCATCTTTCAATGAATCAAAAAAAGAATCCAAAAAATCAACTTCTGCAAACCTTTGTATCTTTAAGTTATCCATTTCTATTCCTCATATTTAAAGGTAACCATAGGTATTTATTATATTGAGTTATTAATGTTAATCATTTACTTACTGTAAAACTTACTATTCTCCACAATTTTTCTGTTTTTCAACATCTTTTAATTGCTCCAACCGCCTATTCGCACTTTTCAACGCTTCACCTTTTTCAATAACATTACCAACGCCAAAGTCACCTAAAAACGATAAAACAGAACGTCCATCAAATTGGCTTTCTTTTTCTACATGTTCTTTAAAGCCTTCTATTTTCGCTTGTTCTAACGCAATTTCACGGCATGTCATTGTGTCTTTTTCATATTGGGTTAATTCACCTTGGCGACCGTAATTTTTAGTCGCACAGCCAGTTAAACCTAAAGCTAAACATAAAATTAGTAAATTTAATTTATTCATACTTAATCCTATTTATTTAAATATTTAATATTAATCATTAATAAGCTTCATTTTCTCAATAATTTCAAATCTATCTGTGTTTGTTAAATGGCTAACTTCTTCAACACCACCTTGAGATAAAAGTAATCCACTTAGTTCAGATGGGTTTTTATAGATTGCAAATTCATATTCTTTATAACCAGTAAAAGCACCATACCCATTTTTAGCATTAATAAATACAATATAAATAGTTGCATCATGACCATCTATTTTTCCTTGCATATAACCTTTAAATATATATTGTGCACTATCAGGATCTTTCAGTTTACCCATCATATAATTTTTTATTTTTTTCTCATATTCTGGGTGAGAATCACAGCCAACTAATAAAAAAATACTAAATATAATTGAAGTACAAAGTAGCCATAAATTTTTCATCTTTAATCCTTAAAAAATAATCGCACCAAAAATAAAACCCAAGGCAAATATCGCTAACGTAGGTTTTGTTTGAGTTTTAAATAATGTTATTACTTGATTATAAAAATTTTGATTATTTAATTTCTCTAAATTAGAAAGCTCTTCAATATAATTTAGTACATTTTGTAGCTGCATTTTATTAAGCCGTTTTAAATCTGAAGTGCAAAATTGCCTTTTGCTGTAATGATTCATCTTATTCTTTAATTCTTCTCTGTTATTAATTTCACAAAGAATCAAATGGATAAGCATTTTACAAGATGCTTTTTCTTTAGCTGCCTCAAATTCATCAGTTAAAAATTTATCAGCAACAGGAAATTGTGAAACAGTTATTTCATTAATACTACAAACACCGAGAACAGCGTGTAGTTTCAGCCATAGTTCTCGTGCCGTTAACTCCCCATAGTTTTCAATATCAGAAATTAAACTATGAAGTGATTTTCGTTGAGCGGGAACCAATGGGCGGGTATCTAGCTCATCATTACTTGACGTTATATTATAAATATCTCTACCAGCTATTTGTTCTGCCGTATTATCCTGGAGTCCAACCGTCACTTTGTTTTCCGCCTCCTAGTTGTATAAATATTTCCACCAGCAATTTGACCTTCACCACGAATTGTATTATTTGAAATATTAACCCCTGCTTGTTGAGCTGTACCCGCAGTTAAGGCGCCCAAAGCAGCCGCTTTAATTGCCAATGGTGCTGTTCTAAATTTGTCAATTAAATCTTGCTCATCAACAGATAAATTACTTGTTGTTCTAATACCAGTTACAACATATTGAACATCTAATCCAAAATTGGCTAATGTAGATAAATATAACGCATCAGGAAATCTCTCACCTTTTTCATAGTTAAGTTGAGTTAATTTCTTTACATTAGCAATTTCTCCCATAGCAACTTGGCTAAGGCCCATACGTTCACGTTCTTCTTTTAGTCTTAATCCGATATTTTTTTGCATACTTTTTATCTTGACAGGTATAAATATTTATACCATAATTTAACACATAATTTATAAATCACTTATTAATAACTTATATCAAAGGAGCTAAAAATGTCTAAAGTTCTCACTCCCGAACAAGTTAAGCAACAATTTCAACAAAAAGGTAAAACTATCAAATCTTGGGCGATTGAAAATGGTTACCACCCTGTTGTTGTTTATAACGTTTTAAATGGTTTAAGTCGTGCTCATCGCGGTAAAACACACGATATAGCAGTAAAACTTGGCCTAAAACAAGCCTATTAATGCCGATTGTAACAGTTTTTCACATATAGAAAAAGGACGAAAGACATGCATAGATCACAAATTTCAACATCTGGCACTCGAATACTTAAGGTACTAAAAGCGCTTAAAGGTTATACGTTAACAGGTTTATCTAATGGCGATATCGCAAAGATGATCAATGAATCACCTGTTAATGTAACGCGTTCACTTCAAACATTAATCGAGGAAGGACTAGTAATTAAGCTAGATAATGGTTTGTTTGCTCATAGTGTGCAAATGTTGCAAATAGCCCAAGCACATGCAATTCACATCACTAAAATGCAAGACCAAATGACAGAAATGAACCAGCGCATTACAGCTGGTGCAAGATAAGGATAATAAAAATGGCAAGAACAGCAAACAAAGCAAAAGAAGAAATTGAATTACCTGCAATTGATGAGCAAAAAATGAATAACGCAATGAATACCATAACTAGCATTCAAAGTGAATTTAACGAAGATCGTGATTTATTAAACCAGTTGCTTGGTCAAGCTCAAATGGCTGATGCTTTTAGTAAATTTTCGCTGACGGTAAGCACTTTTAAATTAAAAATAATTAAAGAAAACAAACTATATAAAGCATTAGCAGGAAAAAAAACCGCTGACGGTCAGCAGTTTTCTGGAACATGGGAAGATTTTTGTTCATTGATGGGAAAATCACGTCAACAAATCGATGAAGATATTTTAAATTTAAATAATTTTGGTGAACAAGCTTTAGAAGAAATGTCTCGTATTGGCATAGGCTACCGTGAATTACGCCAGTACCGCAAATTACCAGAAGACCAAAAAACGGCATTAATTGAAGTGGCTAAAGCAGGTGATAAAGAAGCTTTAGTAGAACTTGCTGAAGAATTTATTGCTAAAAATGCTAAAGAAAAAGAGCAACTAAAAAAAGAAAATAGTAATTTGCAAGCTGACTATAAAGCATTAAGCAAGCGTAATGCGGATGTAGCGAAAGAAAAGGAAGAATTAGCAATAAAACTGGCTCAATTTGAAATGAAAACCGTGCCGTTAGATGAGCGTTTAGAGCCGTTTAAAAAACAGATAGCAGAAACGCAATCACGCATGGATAAGCTATTTGAAGAACAAAGGCAGTATGTAGACATTATGTATAAATTAATGCTCGAAATACTTGAGAATGACCCTGATTACGATCCCGAAAAACCATATTCATTGCCTGAATCAATGCAAATTGCATTATTAACGTTGAATGGTTCGGCTGTATTAACTTTAGATCAAGCTCGTTATGTGCATCGTGAACTTTGGAGCAAATTTGATAGCGATATCATGGAAGCTCAACAGCGACAAGAATCTTTAGTAAATGAGAATATCCAAGATTTATATAAATGATATTTCATATCAAGGGAATTAAAAATGGTATCACCTAATATTCGCAACTATTTAAATAAATTAGCAATTAAGTTAGATAAAACAGATTTTGGTTCAAGAAGCGCTATTATGAGTGAAGCACAAGCCTTTTTAGGTATTTCTAAACAAACTATTTACCGACAATTAAAAGAGTTTTGTGGTTGGTCAAGTGATCGGAAATGCAGAGCTGATAAAGGTGATACAAGTGTTTCTGATATTGCTTTAAATGTGGTCGGAGCAATATGTAAAGAGTCAGTGCGTGATAATGGTAAACAAACTATGTTTACAACAACAGCAACAAGTATTGCAAAACAAAATGGTTATGAAATTGGTGTAAGTACTAATCATTTTGCAAGATTATTACGAAACCGCAAAATGAATGTAAAAGCACAACAAGTAGCAAATCCTGTTCAATCATTACGTGCATTACATCCCAATCATGTGCACGAAGTAGATCCCTCTCTATGCCTAATTTATTACATGAAAGATAAACAGCATATTATGCGTGACCGTGATTTTTATAAAAACAAGCTAGAGAATTACGCAAAAGTTAAATACAAAGTTTGGCGTTACACATTGTATGACCGTGCATCTGGCATCATTATTCCGTGGTACGTTGAAGCTGCAGGCGAAAACCAACACTCATTATTCCAATTTTTAATGTTTGCGTGGGGTAAGCAAGATGGGCGTTTATTTCATGGTGTGCCACAACTACTTTATTGGGATAAAGGTTCTGCTAATACATCATCAGCAATCAAGAATTTGTTAGACCATTTAGAAGTTAAATATCTAGAACACGAAGCAGGTAATGCAAGAGCTAAAGGTGGTGTTGAAAATGCCAATAATATTATCGAAACACAATTTGAAAGCCGTTTAAAGTTTCAACCTGTTCGTAGTATTGAAGAGCTAAATCATTCTGCAATGAACTGGGCAGAAGCATACAACGCCAATCGTTTACCGGGGCAAGATACACGTCTACGTCGTATTGGATTATCAGAGCCAGTTTCACGCCAAGGGCTTTGGCAATACATTACAGCAGAGCAATTACGCTTATTACCGCCGATTGATGTTTGTAAAGCACTGATGGCAAGTCGTGAGCAAGAACGTCAAGTTCGCCCTGATTTAACCATTAGCTTTAAACATCCGCAAGCGGAAAGCTCACTTATTTATAGTTTAAAAGGGTTAGATGGTATTGCTGTTAAAGATAAAGTCAGTGTTCGTTCATTAGTTTACGGTGATTGTGCAATACAAATCGAAGTGCCACGTTATGACGGTGAAGCACTGATTTATCGTGTTGAACCGAATCGCAATTATGACCAATTTGGACAATGTTTAGATGCACCAGTGATTGGCGAGGAATATAAATCGAAAGGTGATACTGAAATTGAACAAGCAGCGAAAGCAATGGATCAAGTTGCATATCCAGATATGAGCGAAGATGAAATCAAAAAAGCTAAACAAAAACAAGTAGCGCCATTTGGCGGCAAACTTAACACACTGGATTACTTAGATGATATTGAACATCCAACCTATCTAGCAAGTGCTAAAAAAGGTAATGAAATTGAAACACCTGAGCATTTAAAGCCAGCTGCAACAACATTAACGCTAACTGCTGCTTTAATGCGTATTACTAGCTCAATCGGCCGCAGATTAACAATAGATGAAAATAAATGGTTATCAGCAAGTTATAAAAACGGCGTTCCGGAAGACGCGCTAGAGTCATTAATTCATTCGTTTACGGCTCCAATTGCAGTTTGTGACGGCACAACAGGACTAAGGATTGTTAAATAATGCTGAAATTAAAAAGCGTGATGGCACAGTTCAATATTAAACAAGCTCAGCTTGCCCGCTTGATTGAGTATAAAGGTAACTCAATCAGTCAAGCCGTTATTAATCAGCTTGTTAATCATGATATTTGGCCACGCTCAATAGTTCGTAATGAACTAGAGCAAAAAATTGAAAAAGCGTTAATTAAACTAGGTTTAAATAACGATTATTTACTGAATATTTTTGAAGAAGAAACTGACACAGCCGAAATCTTGGCGGACGACGCTGTGCCAGTTGACTCAAATGAAAACTTAACAAAGGAGTCAACCTATATGTTACTACGAAAACAAACTATAAATCGAGATGCTCGGGCACATTTTCGCATTCCTCGTGATCCGTTCACTGACGAAATGACACAGGATGCCGATGTTTATCTTTCTGATGATATCCGTTATGTTCGTGCTGCAATGCGCCAAACGGCAAAGCATGGCGGAATGTTGGCGGTAATTGGTGAGTCAGGTAGCGGTAAATCCACATTGCGCCATGATTTAATTGATTGGATCAATATTAATCATGAACCAATAACGGTTATTGAGCCGTATGTATTAGGGTTGGAAGATAACGAAGTCAAAGGTAAATCACTAAAAAGCATGGATATTAGTGGCGCAATCATCAATGCGATTGATCCACAAGCCAAACCAAAACGCAGTGCTGAAGCACGAGCAAGGCAAATGCATACTTTACTTAAAAATAGTGCATTATCTGGTCGTAAACATTTGTTAATTATTGAAGAAGCACATGGATTACCAATCCCGACATTAAAGCACTTAAAGCGATTTTATGAGTTACAAGAAGGCTTTAAAAAACTACTATCAATTATTTTAATTGGTCAAACAGAGTTACAAACAAAACTATCAGAGTATAACCCCGAAGTTCGTGAAGTTGTGCAACGTTGCGAGGTGGTAAACCTAAAACCATTAGATTTTAAAGTTGAAGAATATATCAAACATAAGTTTTCACGTGTTGATATGGACTATACAACGTTATTTGATTCATCAGCATTTACTGAAATTATCAATCGATTACGTATTGCAACAACTCGCCGGGGCGAAAAGCAAGTGCGGTCATTATGTTACCCGCTAGCGGTTAACAATTTGGTATCAAATGCATTAAATCTAGCTGCACGCATTGGCGCACCAAAAGTTACTGGTGAAGTAATTGCTGAATGTATTAAAGAACGGGGAGATCTATGATGAAAAATCAGTTAATTAATAATGGGATAAATGCGGTTAATCAAGCCGTAAATATATTATCTAATGAAGATCTAACGGTCATTGGTTTTTATCATGATTCGCTGTCAAAACCAACAATTGAAATTGAGCATCACCCAAAGTGCAATAAGTATATAGAAGCTGGTCGAGCAACATATTACCGCTACGAAGGTTATTATCGATTTGGGCAATTTGAATTACATGGTTGCCGAATTGTGTGGAAAGAGCGCGATATTAGTCGTTTGCATTAATTAGGAGCAATAAAAATGATAAAAGCCAAAAAACGTATTAAAGCAGCCGCATCTGTTTATGCTGTGCAATCCAAAGAAGAAGTAACATCATCAATTAGAAATTTAGGTGATATTCAACGTGAATTGATTCGCCTAGAAACAGAAATGAACGACAAAATAGCTGAAATAACAGCAGGTTATTCATCAGCTATTGATTTATTAAAGCTTAAATCTACACAGCTACAAACAGGTATTCAAATTTGGTGCGAAGCAAATCGTGATGAACTGACTAATGGCGGTAAAGTTAAGTCTGCAAATCTAGTTACTGGTGAGGGTCAGTGGCGTAATCGACCGCCATCTTGCACTATTCGTGGTTCCGAATCAGTTATTGAGGCATTGAAAGAACTCAAATTAACGCGATTTATTCGTACTAAAGAAGAAATCAACAAAGAAGCTATTTTAAACGAGCCAAATGCAGTAGCGCATGTTCCTGGCATCACTATCAAAAAAGATGTTGAAGATTTTGCGATAGTGCCATTCGAACAGGAGGTTATCTAATCATGCAAACACAAGATTTTTATATTTTGCATCAATTTATATTAAGCCAGATAGCTAATTTTATAGCTCATTGTAAAGAGTATGGTTTATCTGAATGTGAAGCTGATCGCATCATCGATGAGTTGGAGGAATTAGCAAATGGCTAAATTCTCTAGCCCTAAGCGTTATATGCCCGACCATTATATTTCAATCAGCCATGAACATTCATTTATGCGTGAAGTAACTGGTCAGGGCTATGTTGATGGAAAGTTGTACGATGAACTCTATGCTGAATATACAAAATTAAAATCAGCTAAAACATTAAAACAACGTTTTGTTAGTTTTTTAAGGTGTTTTTATGACAAATAATAATGAAAAGTACATTGATAAAATCAAAAAACTTTTAGCATTAGCAAAATCAACTAATCCACATGAAGCTGCTATTGCTATGCAAAGAGCACTAAAGTTAATGAAAGAACACGATATTAATGCTAGTGATGTTGAACTATTTTCAATTAACGAATCAATGGCAAAACGTACACCAACTGATGCAGAAAAACAACCGTCTTATGTCGGTATATTGGCTAATGTTATTTGTTCTGCATTTGGGGTTAAAGGTTATTTTTGTTATAACAATGAAACGAATCACATGACTGTTAAATTTTATGGAATGAGAGAACGCCCTCAGCTTGCGGCATATACTTTTGATGTTCTTGTAAGATTGATTATTAAGGCGCGTAAAGAGTTTTTGAATGGCCAAAATAAGCGTGTTAAAAAATCAACAAAAATGGCTAGAGCAGATCAATTTTGCATTGGGTGGATTAATGGAATTTATAATGTTTTAAGTAAGTTCGTTATACCTGATGATGAAAATAAAATACTAAATAAATATGAACAGGAAAAGCTTGATTTATCAGAAGCAACATTACGCAATACTAAAAACTGCAATGGTGCAGATGACGCTAAATATAAAGGGTATTTAGCTGGAAAAAACATAAAACTGAATCATGGTTTATCTGGTTCAGGTAATTCTCCATCATTAATAGGAGTTAAATAGATGAAATCTAAATACATCAAGCTGATTCATATTGCAAAATCTCAACTTAATCTAGATGACGATACATATCGTCATCTATTACTGACTATAACTAAAAAAACTAGCACTAAGGATATGACAGTTTGGGAACTAGAAAAAGTTATAACTAATTTGAAATTAAAAGGTTTTAAAGTTAAATCATCAAAAAAAACGGGGAAGATAACAGCTACAGAACCAGTTCATAAAAAAATACGCTCATTATGGCTAGCACTAGCTGATGCAGGTGAAATCAAAAATCGTTCTGAAAAAGCTATCAATTTTTATGTAAAACGTATTACTGGTGTTGAAGTGATGGATTGGCTGACTCAAAAACAAGCAATGGTTGTAATTGAAAGCCTAAAAAGTTGGCAAGCACGCATATAAAGGAAGAAGCATGAAATTAACACGTTGCCCAATCTGTCACAACGAAATTAATTTAGACGCATTGGTTGAGGATGATTCTGGCAGAGAATTACTGATATTAGTAAGTAATTTAAACTATGGCTGTGCTAAACCAATGATTGCCTATATAGGTTTATTTCGTACTCAAAAATCAAATTTAAGCAATTCTAGAGCAGTAAACTTAATTAATGAGGTCCTAAAATTATATCAACCCAGCAGACATCTGGCTCATGCACTAAGAGAAACCGTTAATAATATTCACGCTAAGCGTGCACTAGGTGAATATAAGCCGTTTAAAAATCATAATTATCTAAAGTCAGTTTATGATTCTACTAAGCATTTATTTGCGTACGTTGAACATAAAGAAGAAGATAAACCTGTTCGTAGCAGTAATGAAGAGTATTTTGAACAGATGTATAGAGCCGGTATTGATTTTAATAAATTAGAAAAAAATATACCTGGTGCACTAGATTGGTATAAGAAGAAAACAGGAGCGTAAATTATGACAAAGTCTGCAATGTCTATCAAACGTCACGAATTACTAACACATGTATCATTATCTGCTGCTAACGACGCAATGGATTATGGTTTACCTGAGGATATTGCAGCACAGTTAGGTGATAACATTGCAAATACAATTTCAGAACTATTTGGTGGTCAAAATTTCACATTTCCAAGAGATTATTTTTTTAAGTTAAACAAACGCGATCTACAAATTTATGATGCATTTAAAGGTAATAATTATGCAGAACTCAGCCAAAAATATAATATGACAGAACGAGGTATTAGAAAAGTAATCGACCGAGTTCATAAACGAATGATAAAAGAAAAACAACCAGCCTTATTTGATTTCAATGACGCCTAATCAATTTTTAGGACAAAATTTTTTAGGCAATTTTTTATTTCATATTTTGTAACACTTTTTCAAAAAACAATTTCAATATTTCCCTGTTTATTTTGCTATATCCCATTTATCTCATCATTCTGTTATTATTTATCATGTTCTGTTTCAGCTTTTTATGCCTAACTAAACTTTATATTAATAAAACTAAATAACGATATCGTTAATACACTTAATCAGCAACAAAAGAATTGATTTTTCTAGTTTCATCAAATGCTTGTTCAAACGCTCTTGTCGCCCCATGATAACTTAGAAGTGGATCTTTTTATCTTGAACATTCTTTCATTATATTATGTTTTGTTTGGAAAGTTTTACTAGATGTTAACTGTTTATATAATGAGTCTAAATCTTTACCTATTAAAGTAAAAAATTTATTCCAATCATTTAACTGATTTTCTAAAAATACTCGACCTTTCTCACAAACAATCGTATCTAACTAGATATTTGGTATCGTATTTTTTTAATCTCGGCGAATTTAGGCTGTGGGTTTGGTTACAGGATGATTCGATGATTGTTTCGGTGTTGAATGCTATCACAGACCGGCATTTACGCAGGGGCTTTCCTAAATGTTTTAATCGTATCAGAAAGCTCGGCTATCAATGGAATCATAAACGGGTATATCGGGTGTATTGTGAATTAAAGCTTAATCTCAGGGTAAAGCGTAAAAAACGCATTCCTCCACGATGCCCGGAAAGGTTATTAGTCCCCAATAAACAAGGTGAATGTTGGTCAATGGATTTTATGAGTGACAGTAGCCGTAATCAACGTCGCTTTAGGACATTCAATGTCATCGATGACTTTAATCGTGAGGCGTTAGGTATTGATATTGCAGTAAGCTTACCAGTAGGAAGGATTACCCGTTACTTAGATAAACTGGCCGAATATCATGGGTATCCATTAAAAATACGGGTAGATAATGGACCTGAATTTACAGGAAAAACCTTTACCAACTGGGCTAAATTACATGGTATAACCATTGATTATATCCAGCCCGGTAGCCCTTATCAAAATGGCTATATTGAACGATTTAATCGTACCTATCGTACTGAAGTACTCGATTTATATCTTTTTAACAACTTAGCGCAAGCAAGGAGAATAACTGAAGAATGGTTAACGATTTATAACACCGAAAGACCGCATGAGGCATTAAATAACATGACACCGATTGAGTATAAAACACTAAAACAAGCAGCATGATTTTCTAC